>CANHUW010000046.1 GCA_947463975.1 Bacteroidota bacterium | reverse complement strand
TTTAGTTGCGAGGGAAGGGATCGAACCTCCGACCTTCGGGTTATGAGCCCGACGAGCTACCGCTGCTCTACCTCGCGATGTTTGGAGGGCAAAGATAGGCCTTTATAGCTTCTTGACCAAGTTTATTGCTGTTAAATTGGAACAAGAACAGAAAGAGGAAATATGGGAGTGTATAATATTCAAAAAAAATCGAAGCAAGGAGTTGCCTTGCTTCGATTTTTTTACAATAGAAATAAATTCAATTAATCATTTTGCTTGATCAATGGATTCGCATTGATTTCAGCTTGTGGAATTAACCATTGCCATAAATTATCATTGGCAGGAACAGATGTTACTACTGCTAAAGCTGAATTATGATTAGATCCAGTTCTATCTAAAGCTAAGTTTAATCTCTTTAAATCAAAGAAGCGGAATCCTTCACCCCACAACTCGACACGTCTACTGTTCATGATCTCAGTAATATATGCATCACCAGTGTTGGTAGATGTTGTATAAGTTGGTACACGTGTTTTCATAAATGTAGTGAACACCGTTTTTGATCCACTCTCATTATTATTGCGAGCTAAAGCTTCTGCTTCAATTAAAAACATTTCAGCAGCTCTCATATAAGGTATATCACCCACTGAATTCGCATCACTTTTTGCTTTGAATTTTTGGTTCATGTAAGCCACTCTAGTTCCCCCTGGAGGCACTACTGAGTTAGTAGCTGTGGGTGTAACCACCCAAAGTGCTCTTCTTAAATCATTTGCAGCCATAGTATTGTATAGGCTTCTACTAATTAACTTTGGATTGGTACGAATATTTGTAGAGTTGAAATTATAACTGATATAAGCTAAGAATGCTGTAAAGTATTCAGTTTGATCGTCAATTTGACTACTTCCCCACATCCATTCAGAATTCGTCCAAGATGCTGAACCATCTGCAAATTGAGCAGCCGTTGACATTAAAGTATAACCTGCTCTCGCAGCAGCAGCTTTGGTTGCAGCTGTAGCCCAATCTTGTTGCGTTAGGGCTACACGAGCTTGTAAACCTAGAACCACACTTAAATTGAGGTTTGACTTATCTGGTCTTGTATTGGAAAGTACATTTGCAGCAGCATTTAAATCCTTATTTACTTGTGCGTATACTTCTGCCACTGTAGCTCGTGCTTGAGGTTCTGTAGAATTAGTTAATACTAAAGGAACCCCTAAACCGTCGTTTGCTGCCCCTTTAACAAAGCGCTTGCCGTAGAGTTGAACTAAATTAAAATAAGACCAAGCGCGATATGCTAATGCCTGTCCTAGTATATTATTTTTATCGGCAGGCAAACCTTCAGTTTTATCAATCCCATTAATAATAATATTGGCATTAGAAATGATTCTATAATAGAATGTATATGGAAAAGATGTACCGCCATTCACATTTCTATGATCAATCCATCTGTATGCAGTTAAGAACCATCCGTTAGATTGTCCACTAAATACATAATCTTCACCCAAAACATCTGCATTTAACATAACTGTTGCTTGACCAAAAGTACCTTGATCAAAGTAACGCATAAACATGGATCTATGAATACCATTTAAAGATGCTTTTGCATTTTCAACGGTTGTAATTGCCGAACCAGCATCTACACTGGTTGTAGGCTTTGTTTCAAGAAATTCTTTTTTACAAGCACTCAAAAAAAGAATTGCTAGCAACAATGAGGTTTGAAATTTATATTTCATCTTATTTGATTTAAAAATTTTATAAATTAACGTTTACTCCAAGGTTTAAAACAGCTGCAGGAATGTAACCAATTGAAGTTACACCAGAGAAATTTTGAGAAGGGTTCATCCCTGATCTGTTTGTAAACATTCTTAAATTTTCAGCTGATATATAAATCCTAGCACTGTTGAATGGTTTTTTAGTAGCGAATGTGTGATCATATGATAAGGTAACATTCTGAATGTTCAAGAAAGATGAATTTGTCAAAAATCTAGAACTTGAAGCTCCAAAAAATGATGTTTGTGCGTTATCCATTCTTGGAACATTAGTGATATCTCCAGGCTTTTTCCATCTTTTTAACATATCAGTATGTAATGATGCGCCATAGGTACCTGCATGCATATATGCGGCGTAAGTATCATCATATGTTAAACCACCAATTTGCCAGTTAGCAAGCACGCTTAATGTATATTTCTTGTATCTAAGAGATGTATTAATCGCTCCATAAACATCCGGTATTGCGCTACCGCTGTAATCATATAATGCTCTATTTGGATCAGTAGTTACTGAATCACCATTTGGTGCTATTCTTAAAGTAGACGCTGTAATAGTTGCAGGGTCTGCAACATATAATGCAGAACCATCATTAGGATCAACACCATACCATTGTCTTAACCAATAATCGTTGATTGATTTTCCAACCATCAACTTCTTAGTACCACTTATGATTTCTTTTTGTGGCATTTTGGTGATTTGATTTTTAAATGTGGTAGCATTGAACCCAACTTTCCATGTGAAATCTTGAGATCTAATTACTTCTGCGCTTAATTCTAACTCAAAACCTCTGTTAAACATTCCACCAATATTTTTACTGATTGAACTAAAACCACTAGATAATGGTAAAGGAACACTAAACAATAAATTATTGGTTTGTCTATGGAAATATTCTACAGATCCATTGATTCGATTGTTGAATAAATTAAAATCTAATCCAATATCAAATTGACCATTTGCCTCCCAAGTTAAAGAATCATTACCTAAACTAGTTGATTGTAAAATACCTGGGTTTAAACCATTATTACGACCGATTGTATATAATGTTTGTGATGCATAATAACTGATTCCTGCATCATTCCCTGTTGTACCGTATGAAGATCTTAATTTAAGGAAGTCTACAAATTTAAACTTTTGCATAAACTTCTCATTACTTATTACCCAAGCAGCACTGGTACTCCAGAATTGACCCCATCTTACATTGGATCCAAAACGGCTATTACCATCTGTTCTTCCTCCTAATGTGAAAAAGTATTTAGAATTATAGTCGTATTTCAAATTACCAAAATAACTTTCAATTCTGTGATTATCTTGGTATGAACCTAAGTCTGTAGTAGTCGTAAAATTAACTAACTCAAAATTACCATCCACAACTTGACCTTGTCTTGTTCCATATAAGTAATCTAAATTATTGCTATAATTTTCATGGCCTAATAAGACATCAAAATTATGATCACTTACTTTTTTATTATAAGTTAACAATTGGTTAAAAGTATAATTGGTAAGTAGTTCACTAGTCTTAGATGATCTACCTGCAGGTGCACCATCACCAATGATCTTATTTTGATAAGTCAAATCCATTCGGTTTTGAATATCAGCAGCAAAATTTGTAGTGAATTTTAAGCCTTCATATAATTTGAACTCGGCATAAGTACGCCCATTAAATACATTACGGTTAAAACCTTCATTACTAAATTCATTCTCAGCAATGGTATGACGACCCCCATATGCTCCAGCAGGTCTTGTAAAACCCGTTGAGTTACCATAGTCATATTGTCTATTACCATTTGCATCCAATAAATATTTACCTGGATTTGCAGGATCATACATATATACTGGGAAAATTGGACCCATTCTTGCAGCAAAGAAGAATGGATTTACAATTGAGTTACTACCATCAGTGGATGCAAACAAACCTCCACTTTTAGTGAAATTCACATTCGCACCAGTTTTTAACCAAGTTTTTACTTGAGAATTAACATTTGCTCTTAAACTAAATCTTTCAAAATTTGATCTTTTTATATATCCATCTTCTTTCAAATAGTTAAAAGAAACAAAGTAATCAGACTTATCTGCACCACCACTAAAATTTAAACTATAATCATTACGAATACCATTTCTAGTGATTGGATTAAACCAGTTTAAATCCTCTTTATTATAAATCATAACAGCACTTGAATTTAAAGTTCCGTCCGGATTCATTAAAGTGTTTTTTGGCAAGTTATAAGGATTATAACCCAATAAATCCACAATGCCATTCTGACCTGCTACTAAACCAGAGGCAATATTACTCGCATTGTCTCGGGTAAGAGGGCTTGATGTTCTATAAACTAAAGAGTTTCTGTATGACTCCCACATTAATGGGTAATAATTTGCAGCATCTACTCTATCATAGTCAGGGATCGCTCTAGAATTTATACTTGAATTATATTTAAAAGTTACATTGTTTCTACCTACTTTACCTTTTTTAGTAGTAATCATCACCACACCGTTGGCTGCACGAGAACCATATAAGGAAGTAGTAGCAGCATCTTTTAATATAGACAAACTCTCCACATCATCCATATTTAAATTGTTGATACTAGATGTAAAAGGCACTCCATCTACAATGTACAATGGGTCATTAGAAGCTGAAATAGAACCAAAACCTCTAATTCTAATTGCAGGAGAAGAACCTGGCTGACCGTTCGAACTTGTTGTCGCGATACCTGGTGCAGCACCAATTAAAGCATTGGCCACATTGGTTAAAGGTCTGTTTTGAAATTCCTTCGCTGTTACAGTAGCTGCACTACCCGTGAAGTTGCTTTTCTTGGTAGTACCATAAGCCACTACCACAACATCAGTCAAATTGTTCTCTGAAGCAGCAAGTTTCACATTTAATACATTACCTGCAGGAACAGCAAAGTTGACAGATTTGTATTCAACTGCTGAAAAAGAAATTTGTTTTGCAGCTTGTGTCAAACTGATCGAATAAGTTCCATCTGCTTTGGTTGTTGTTCCCATGCTTGTATTTTTTACAAATACAGTTACATTCGAAACTGGGGCGCCATTTTCATCTGTTACTTTACCTGTCACTACTTTTGTTTGCGCAAAAACACTTACAGTAAATAATAAAAATGAAAACATCACAATTAATTGTTTCATCATATTTATGGTTTTAAGTTTATCACAAAAATCTTGTCGTATCAACTCGACAATTTATCTTGTAAAAATAGGATTTTTTCTAAAAAACTATTTTAAAATTTTAATTTTGTTAAGGGAAAGAGGGGTAATTATAATCAAATTGTGAAACACTTCTAGCCTTTCAAATTTATACAGATTACAAATTTTTATTGTGAAAAAAAATTAAAAAACCACTTGGTATATATCAAGTGGTTTTTTGTTCAAAATATAATTGGTTTATATAAAAATGTAGATCAATTGTTTCTTCGCTTAATCGTTGAGGCACCGGAAGCATTTGTCTCTGTAATTTTTGCATCTCCTGTGTAGCGAATAGAACTTGCTCCAGATGCGGATAATTTCATTAATTGTGAAACATTGACAGCAACATCACTTGCTCCTGAAGATTGCACCACCGCACCTTTTACATTTAAATTACCCAATTTAGCATTGCTTGCACCTGAACATTCCACTGCCAAATCATCCGCGGAGCCAATTAGCTCAACACTGCTTGCACCAGAACAATCCAAGGTTATATTGGAAGATTGCGCGTTCGCTTTAAAAGAAGATGCACCAGAAACCTCCATTAATAAAGTTCCAACATTTAACTGTGCATTTTTTAAATCACTCGCACCAGTCATCTTAATTCTCATTTTGGGAGATTCAATGGTACCCACTACATGAACATTAGAAGCACCTGAAGCAGATAATGCGTTTATATCCTTAATACTTACATAAGCCTTTGTTTGATAATTACCCCATTTCTTCCAAGTAAACCAATTTCCAGATTCCCCAAGCCTAATAATTAAGGTGCCTCCAACCACTTCTGTGACAATTTGGTCTCTAATATCATCTTCAGAAGCGCTTACAGCCACTTCATTTACATTAGATTGGGTTAGGTATAAATTAATAGCACTGGATACTTTAATGGCATTAAAAGCTGGCACAGCTCTTTTTTGTGCATGTGCATCATAGATCAACCCTGATTTTTGAGCCATTGATTGTACACTAATAGCTAAGAAAAGAAGGCAAAGTATTTTTTTCATAAGAGTTATTTATTTCTTAAAACGAAAATAGAAGCTTAAAGTTACAGTAGTCAATACCAGAAATTCTATTTATTTTTGCGCCGTCCTCGGGGTGCTATAAAAAGCTGAGATAAAACCCGTTGAACCTGAACAGGGTAATTCCTGCGAAGGGAAGGTACAGCACCATTCGTGCACTTCTCATAGCTCGTTTTTCCTGTTCCAACATATTAATTTAAAAATTGAAGTAATGAATAAATTATTGGCAACAGCGATTTTTTTACAATTATGTACAGTAGTACAAGCACAGCAAACTCAAAACAAATTAAAATCAATCACTGATAGTATCAGAAACCTTCCTCCTTTAGAAGTACAATCCGTGAGAGTAGCCAATAACAGCCCATTTGCAAAAAGTAATATTGATAAGTCTACCATAGCGATTAGAAATATGGGACAAGACCTCCCTTTTATATTAGATAATACACCTTCTGTTGTAGTAAATTCTGATGCAGGAAATGGGGTTGGATACACAGGAATAAGAATTAGAGGAACAGATGCCACTCGAATCAATTTTACTTTAAACGGTATTCCGTACAACGATGCAGAGAGCATGGGAACCTTCTTTGTGAATATTCCAGATTTTACCTCAAGTGTAAATAGTATACAAATACAAAGAGGCGTTGGGACAAGCACCAATGGAGCAGGTGCATTTGGAGCAAGTGTGAATTTAATGACCAATGATTATAGGCCTTCTGCATACCTATCTAGTCAAAACAGTTTTGGATCATTCAATACTTTCAAAAATAACTTCACTTTTGGCTCTGGCTTAGTCAATAATCGATTCACAGTAGACGGCAGAATGAGTCAAATTAAAAGTGATGGTTTTATTGATAGGGCCAAAAGCGACTTAAAAAGCTTTTATGTAAGTACCACTTATTGGGGAGACAATTCCTCATTAAGATTGAATGTATTTAGTGGGAAAGAAAAAACCTATCAAGCTTGGTATGGAGTACCTGAAGAAATATTGAACACCAATAGAACTTTTAATCCTGCTGGAACAGAAAAAGCGGACGCCCCCTACGAAAATCAAATAGACAATTATTACCAAAACCATTATCAATTATTTTACAATAAGCAAATTAATTTACAATGGAAATGGAATACCGCATTTTATTATACCAAAGGAAGAGGTTATTACGAAGAATATAAGGCAGGTGTTGATTTCAATGATTACAATATTGATATTTCAAATAAACCTAATGTTCCATCAGATCTGGTGAGAAGAAGATGGTTAGATAATGATTTTTATGGTCAAATTGCGGCAATCACCTATCAAGACAATCTCAACGAATTGACTATTGGGGGTGGATGGAGCAAGTATGATGGATTACATTTTGGAACACTTCCCTATTTAAGCAATGAATTAGCGCCCAAGCATTATAAATACTATGACAATGATGCTGTAAAGTCAGAAAATAATTTGTACACGAAATGGGATAGAAAATTAAATGAAAAAACGAAAAGTTTTATTGATCTGCAAATTAGAAACGTAGAGCACACAATGAATGGCTTTACTAAAAACACGAATTTAAATATTCAAAGAAGTTTCACCTTCTTCAATCCAAAAGCTGGTCTAACCTATCAACAAAAAAACTTGTTTTACTTCACAAGTATAGCAGTAGCTAATAAAGAGCCCAATAGAGACGATTTTGAAGCTAGTCAAACAGAGCAACCCAAAAAGGAACAGTTAATCGACTGGGAATCTGGCGTGGAATTTAAAAAGAATAAATTCGCATTTAATGCCAATTTCTATTACATGTATTACAAAGATCAATTGGTTTTGACTGGTAAAATAAATGATGTTGGAGCATATACAAGAACCAATGTTCCGAATAGTTACAGAACCGGAATTGAATTACAATTAAAATATTCACTGAATAAAAAGTATAGTACAAGTTATTCCGTAACACTTAGTAGAAATAAAATTAAAGAGTTTACAGAATATATTGATGACTATGACCAATTCAATCAAGTAGCCATTCAGCATTACAATACTGATATAGCATTTTCTCCCACATTAATTACTAATAGAACTTTTCATTGGAAGCCAACAGATCAATTTGATTTTTATTGGACCACCAAATATGTCTCAGATCAATTTTTAGATAATACCCAAAATAATGCAAGAAAGTTAGATGACTTTTTTTTAAATGATATGAATGCACATTGGAAAATTGTAGATAAAAAACAATTTTCAATCTTACTACAAGGCTACATCAATAATATTTTTGATGTAAAATATGAGCCAAATGGATACACATATAGCTATATCTACAATCAACAAACTATCACCTCAAATAATTATTACCCAATGGCTGGTAGAAATTTTTGGCTTAGTTTAAAATTTGACCTTAAATAAATTTCAAAATATTTAGCCAGGAAAGTTTTCTTGCCAAGCCAACATACCACCACTTACGTTGATGATATTTTTAAACCCATATGGCTCTAGCATTAAACAAGCTTGTCCACTTCTATTGCCGCTTCTACAATAAACATAAACAGTTTCATTTTTCAAATGATCAATGTCATCAGTCTCTAAAGCTTGTACTTTACCTAATGGCAATAAAATCCCTCCAATGTTATATGCCTCATGTTCATGTGGTTCACGAACATCTACTAGATTAATTTTTTCTCCAGCATCTATTTTTGCTTTTAAAGCTTCGACTGAAATAGTTTTCATAATTCTTTATTTGAAATTTTTATTTGATTGAATCTTTTGAAATGATAGGAGCTACTTTATCAACAATGATATCAATTGAACCACCCTGCATGGTTAAATTTTTCATAGGCATGCCTAAAGAATCTAATTGTCCTGTAAATGGACTTGGACTTTGTTGAATGATAAATGCATTTGCAGTATCTGTAATGGCTGATGTTGAGCTAATAACACCAATCAATAAACCCATTGATGCTAATTTATTTTTAGCCATATTCACTGTCAAGCCAACCAAGTCTGGCACTTCGAAACCAACGGCAGCTCCACCATCTCCCACTAAAAAATTCACCACCGTACCAGAAGCAATTTTTGCTCCAGGAGCAATAGGACTAACCCCTACTAGTTGATCTAGTATCACATTTTTATTTCTATCAGGCACTAAACTAATTGTACCCATCCTTAAACCCAGTACTTTTAAATAAGTTTCGGCACTCTTTAATGAAAAGCCAATTAAATTTGGCATATCCACTTGAGGCGCTACAATTCTATTAATGGTCAAATAAACCGTCCTCCCTTTTTTTACGATCTCATCTGCATCAGGCGTTTGCCTTAAAACAGAATTTCTTGCCAAAGTATCTACATAAATAGAATCCTGTAAAACCACATCAAACCCTAATGCAGTTAAATTTTTTTCTGCAGCGGCTGCGTCTAATCCAATAACAGCTGGCACTTTTTCTGTTTGACCATTTCCTGTAATCCAACCTAGAGAAAAGAAAAATAGAATTAGTAAAACCAATATAGCGCCAATACCCGTTAAGATATTTACATACAATGGCTTTTTTAATAATTTATCTATGGCTTCCAATGTAATATGTTTTATTTATTTAGCAGCTAATGTATCTTCAATAATTGTTCCGTAAAAATCAGTCAATGTCCAACCCAATGATCTTACTTGTTGAGGAATAACACTCGCCTCACTTTGACCAGGCACTGTATTCACTTCCAACATAAATGCCTTGGATTGTTTTTCATCGTAGATAAAATCTATTCTCACCACACCCCTACAATTTAATGTTGCATACACTTTTTTTGCAGCTGCAGTTAAATCAGTAAACATGGTATCAGAAATTTGAGCAGGTGTAATCTCCTTACTCTTTCCTTGATACTTTGCTTCAAAATCAAAGAATTCATTTTCAGTAATAATCTCTGTGATTGGAAGAACTGTAGTAATACCTTTTGATTTAAAAACCCCAATGGTAAATTCTCTTCCACTGATAAATTCTTCTACCAAAACCTGTGTATCTTCTTTAAATGCCTTTTCCAATGCTGGAGCAAGTTCTGCAGCAGTATTCACTTTACTAATTCCCAAGCTACTTCCTCCATTGTTGGGCTTTACAAAGACTGGTAAACTTAACTGAGCTAATATTGCTTCCGAACTTTCAGGATTTTCAATAAATAAATGCAGAGATTTAGCCACACCTACACCACCAAATCCAGCGACTGCCACAGTATATCTTTTGTTAAAGGTTAAAGCAGAAGTAGAAGTATCACAACTTGTATAAGGCAACCCAATTAAATCAAAATAACCTTGCATTTTCCCATCTTCACCTGGTGTTCCATGAATGCACATTAATGCAACATCAAAATTAATTTTCTGGCCAGATTCCACAATACTAAAATCTGCTTTATCCACTGCCACTTCTTCTCCGGCAGTATTTTCATACCACCAACCAGTTGGATGAATATCAATTAAATAAACATCATAGATATTTTTATCCAAAGCGTTCATTACCGTCTTAGCACTTTTATAACTTATTTGCGCTTCAGAACTCAAACCA
>CANHUW010000045.1 GCA_947463975.1 Bacteroidota bacterium | reverse complement strand
CCATAATTTTATAAAAACATGGCCAACTAATTTTATAGATTACTGAATTAATGTATTTTTGCGACCCAAAATGGAGGGTATAGCTCAGTAGGTTAGAGCGACAGTTTGTGGCACTGTAGGTCGTGGGTTCGAGACCCATTACTCTCCCCAAAAAACCTATCACTTAATTGAGATAGGTTTTTTCTTTAAATAAATCTTATGATGCAATTGTTCATCTCTGTATTGCTTTTTGCAGGTCTTGCTTGGTTGATAAGTTGGGGCATGATTGGCATTTTATTTTACCCCAAAAAACCTATACTAGGTTGGCAGGCGCCATTGATTGGATGGGCTAAAAACATAAACTTAAGCCATTGGATGAGCGAAGAAAAACTAGACGCACAATTAGATAAAGTAATGCCCGTCATTGATGAAAAATTAGACGATTTTTTTCGCAATAGGTTAACTGAAAAATTACCCATGATTTCTATGTTCATTGGAGATAAAACAATTCAACAATTGAAGTCTGTTTTTATGGAAGAATTAAGACAAATGTTTCCCTCATTAATGCATTCATTTGCTTCTAATATGCAAAAAGACTTGCTTCAACAATTGGAGTATCAATCCCTCGAAAAATTAAAAATAGCGGCATTTAAAGCCACAGCCCCTATTAGACGACTAGCCATAATCATTGGAATAGTATGGGGGATATTCGCCTATTGGATTTTGAACCTTTTTTAAACTGCTATGTTACTTCTTAGAGCTGTTTAATTGCCGTTCATACTATACAACCTCCTTTGTTCCAAAAGAAGGATGATATTTGCACCCACATTAAACTAGTTAAGTCCATACTAGTCAAACTATTGAATATATAATTATGAGAAATATACTTTTGTTTTTAGGCTGTCTTTTTGTTGCGCAAATAAATATTTTTGCCCAGATTCCTGGCGGAGTTCGACCAGGAGGTGGCAATATGAATATGGGCCATTTTTATGGGAAGGTAGTGGATGCCAATAAAAAAGGAATTGATGGCATAACGATTCAGTTAAAAAATAACAAATTTGACCCTGCAACCAAAAAATCGACAGAAGTGATTGTTGGAACCATGATAAGTGCAAGTAATGGAGATTTTAGTTTTGAGAATCTTCCTGTCATGGGATCTAATTTTAAATTGGTTTTTACCGGAATTGGTTACAAAAAACTAGAAAAACCGGTAAGTTTTAATATAAAAATGAATGGTGGCGGCAACATGCAAGATATGTTAGCCATGTTGGATAAAGATTTAGGAAATATTAAATTAGAAGAAAACCCGAATGAATTAGCGAGTGTAACAGTCACTTCCACCACTAAAGCCCAGTTTGAAATGGGGATTGATCGAAAAATTTTCAATGTTGATAAGAATTTAGCTAGCACTGGACAAACAGCCGTTGAAGTGATGAAAAATATTCCCAATTTAAATGTAGATATTGACGGGAATGTAACCTTAAGAAATGCTACTCCAACTTTATTAATTGACAATAGACCAACTACTTTAACAATGGATCAGATTCCAGCTGATATCATTGATAGAGTTGAAATAATTACCAACCCCTCTGCGAAATACGACGCTTCCGGAGGCAATGCAGGTATATTAAATATTGTGCTTAAAAAGAATAAGAAGAACGGATACAATGGTGGTTTAAGAACAGGTATTGATATGAGGGGTAAGGCAACCGCAGGTGGAGATATTAATATTAGAGATAAAAAAATAAATTTTTCTGCTAGTGCAAATATTAGAAATAATAAATCCTTAAGCACTATCAGCAATATTCGTGATATACTTTTAACACCTACGCCTACTAGCATAAGTACATATACTGACAATGTTAGTTTAAGTGCATTCTCTTTCTATAGAGCTGGATTTGATTACCTAATTGACAACAGAAACACTTTGTCTCTTTTTGGAAATATTGTTAAAGGTGATTTTGAGAATAATTCTAATCAAAGAATTGACTCTATATTTTCTGGAATCAATAGAAACGATAATATAAAATTAGACAATAGTTCTATTTTCTCTTTCATGAATAAGGGAGGGCAAGCTAGTTTTAAACATTTATTTACAGAAATTGGACATGAATTAAGTGCTGATTTTAACTATAACGAAAGTAATATCGATAACAATTCATTGATTGTATCAAGCATATTAAATCAAAGAACTATTGGAACAGGTAATAATAGAAACTATACCTCAAATATCGATTATGAGCGTATTTTAAAGAACGATGTAAAGTTTGAGGCTGGAGTTAGAATGAACAATAGAGATGAATACAACAATAGAGATCAATATAGAATCATTGATGGAAAAGAGTTTTTGATCAATAGTATTAGTAATCAATTGAAATTCAATGAAAGAGTGCTAGCAGCTTACACCAATGTAGGAGGCAAGAAAAATAATCTAAGCTACCAATTAGGCTTTAGAGTTGAGAATAGAGATTACACAGTGAATGTTTTAAATAAGCAAGGGCAAGATTCTTTAGAGTCTAAAATAAAATTACCTATATCCTTGTTTCCAAGCGCATTTATTAGTTATAAATTGAATGACAAAAATGATATGCAATTCAATTACTCAAAGAGAATTAATGCACCCAATCCATTTCAATTACAACCTTTTCCAGACTATTCTGATCCGTTAAATATTGCAGTGGGGAATCCAAATTTAAAACCTCAATTTACTCATTCATTCGAATTAGCTTATAATAATGCTTACAAAAAAGGATCAAATTTATTATTTACAGCTTATTATAAATATAGTACCGATTTAATTACAAATTATATTTACAAAGATATTAACCCTATAACCAACGACAGTGCATTCTATAGTTCTTTTATTAATGCAAACACATCTACAGTATATGGTTTAGAATTAAGCAATAAAACAACTATTACAAAATGGTGGGATATTAATGTAAGTTTTAATTTATTTAAATCAGCGATTGAAGCAAGAATACCGGGTCAAGATGTAAATAATAACTTAACAAGTTGGTTTAGTAAGATGAATAATAACTTTAAGATTAAAAAAGATTTATCATTACAATTTAGTGGGCAATACCAAGCTAAAACAATTTTACCTCCAGGCGGTAACTCTGGTGGATTTGGTGGTGGCAGAGGCGGTGGCGGATTTGGTGGTGGCGGCGGATTTGGTGGTCCACAATCAACGGCACAAGGATATAATTTGCCGAACTATGAATTTGATATAGCAATAAGAAAAGATTGGACTTTCAAAGGAGGCAAAACTGCATCATTGACATTTAGTGTTAGTGATGTATTCAAAACAAGAGTGATAAAAACATACACAGAAAGTTTATATTTTACTCAAAATGTAACAAGAACAAGAGACCAACAATTTTTTAGATTGAATTTCTCCTATCGATTTGGGAAATTTGATGTGAATTTGTTGAGAAGAAAAAGTACTAAAATGCAAGAAGGCGGAGGTGGAATGGATCAAATCCCTCAATAATTATTTCTGGGTCTTACCTTCCAGCATTGGAACAAAGGAGAATTCATCAAAGGATTCTCTTTTTTCTTTTCCGTCCCTTTTCTTAGTTAATCGCAACATCCTTTGTGTAGTATCTGACTCGTCCAAAGGAATCACCATCTTACCTCCTGTTTTCAATTGTTGCCACAACTTTTCAGGAATAGCAGGTGCTGCTGCAGTGATTAAAATTTTATCAAAGGGAGCAAACTCTGGCAAACCTTCAAATCCATCACCAAAATGAAAATAAATGGTGGGATATTGGTCTCTAAAAATATATTTGGCTGTTTGGTCAAATAATTGCTTTTGTCTTTCAATGGTAAATACTTTAGCACCCATCTGAGCCAAGACGGTTGTTTGATACATGCTACCTGTGCCTATTTCCAATACCTTATCCCCTGGCTGAATCTCCAATAATTGTGTTTGATAAGCAACAGTATAGGGTTGAGAAATAGTTTGGTCTGCAGCAATGGGGAATGCCCTGTCTTCATAGGCAATTCTATCAAATGCGGAATCTAAAAAGAAATGTCGAGGGATATAACCTATTGCATCTAATACAGCCGTATCTGTAATGCCTTTATCTTTTAGCAATCCAACCAATTGGTTTCTTAATCCTTTATGCAAGTAGGCATCTTCTAATTTTCGCATGCGATTAATTTAATTGCATACTTTTTATGATGCCATGAATTTTACCTTCCAACTGATTGAATTTTTCGTCAAAAGCGGCTTTATTTTCAAGAGTAGTATTCACACTAAAGTAAAACTTAATCTTAGGCTCAGTTCCACTAGGTCTTGCAGAAATCTTACTACCATCTTCTGTTACAAATTGTAATACATTGCTTTTGGGCAATTGAATGGTCCAGGTTTCACCTGTTATTAAATTAGTGCCTTTTTGTAACTCATAATCTAATAAACTTACCACCTTAGATCCATTAATGGCAATGGGTGGATTTTTTCTATACCCTTCCATCATAGCAGCAATTTCTTGCTGTCCATTCATACCCTTCTTGGTGATACTAATTAAGTTTTCATAATAAAAACCATATTGAACATATAGATCAATCATTTTATCAAACAAGGTTCTTCCCTTGCTCTTTTCATAAGCCGCCATTTCGCACAATAATGCAACTGCACTGACTGCATCTTTATCTCTAATTTGATCTCCTATCATTAAACCAAAACTTTCTTCCCCGCCGATGATATAATTTTCGTTAGATTCTTTTTCTTTAATCAATTCTGCAATCCATTTAAAACCAGTTAATACATTATAACAATTTACTTGGTTTTGTTTAGCCACTTGGTTAATCATTTCAGAAGTTACAATGGTAGTAATCACCATATCATTAGATTGGGCAATACCTTTTGCCTTTCTAGCTTCCATCATATAAGCAAAAGCCAATACCGCTGTTTGATTGCCATTCATTAAAACCCATTCTCCTTTATGATTTTTTACACCAATACCCACTCTATCGGCATCTGGATCAGTTCCTAATAAGATATCTGCATCCAAGGCTTTCGCTTTTGCTAAACCAATGGACATGGTTTCACTTTCTTCTGGATTTGGATACCCAACGGTTGGAAAATTTCCATCTGGATTTGCCTGCTCTTCCACTATCGTTACATTGGCAAAACCAAACTCACTTAAAACTCTTGGAACCAAAGTGATCCCTGTTCCATGAATTGGTGTGTATACAATTTTTAAATCTTTTTGCGAAGCAATCACTTCAGGATAAACACTCAAAGATTTAACCATGTTGATATATGCATCATCCATTGAAGCTCCCATCAAATGAATATTCGCATCTCCACCTGTCCATTTGACATCATCTACTGATTGAATGGCTTCTACTTCTTTGATAACGTTTTTATCATGTGGGGGCACTAATTGACCACCATCATTCCAATATGCTTTATATCCATTATATTCTTTAGGATTATGAGATGCAGTACAAACCACCCCTGCTTTACATCCAAGATGTCTGATAGCAAAACTTAATTCAGGAGTAGGTCTTAGTGTTTCAAAAATATGTACTTGTATGCCATTCGCTGCAAACACCTGCGCTGTTGTTTCTGCAAAAAATCTTGAATTATTTCGACTATCATGTCCAATGGCGATACGAATAGGCTCATTTGTATAGGTCTTTAATAAATAGTTCGCAAAACCCTGCGTAGCCATACCAATCGTGTACTTGTTAATTCTATTCGTTCCAACACCCATAATACCTCTTAATCCACCAGTACCGAATTCTAAATTCTTATAAAATGACTCTTCTAATTCAGATGGGTTAGAATTTTGTAAATCCTTGATCGTATTTTTGGTTGCCTCGTTATAATTTCCGTTTAACCAAGTGGCAATTTTCTGTGTTGTTTCTGGACTCATATTCTATGATTTATAGACATTTACTGGTAATAGCGGCAAATTAAATAATTCCCTTTAAAGTTGTGTATTATTTGAGGGTATTTTGGCTTTATTGCTTGCTAAAATGGGTTAATTTTGTCATTGTTGTTCATTACAATTAAAAACAGCTTATGGCATGGATTGCTGAGATCATTTTTGGTCTTATTACAATAGGGTCCTTCTTTTTATTTGGAAAGAATTTATGGGCTATTAGAAAAAATATTTTATTGGGCAAACCAACTGATTTTTCTGGAGATACAGCAGAAAGATGGAAGCAGGTTGCTTTGCTTGCTTTTGGGCAAAAAAAAATGTTTGGCAACCCATTGGTAGCCATCTTGCATTTATTTGTTTATGTAGGCTTTATTATTATTAATATTGAACTGTTAGAAATTATTGTGGATGGTTTGAGTGGAAAGCACAGAGCTTTTGCCCCCTTATTAGGAGACTGTTATTCAATACTTATTAATAGCTTTGAAATTTTAGCAGGTTTGGTATTATTTGCGGTGATCATCTTTTTTATTAGAAGAAATTTCTTATCCATCAAAAGATTGATCAGTAAAGATTTGAATGGCTGGCCAAGATCTGATGCCAATATTATTTTGATTATTGAAGTGGTGTTAATGGGTTTGTTTTTAACTATGAATGCGGCAGATCCAGAAACTAATTTTATTCTATCTGCTCATATTAAACCATTGTTCAATGGTTTAAACGAACACCAACTTGCCAATATAGAGCATACCGCATGGTGGATGCACATTATTGGCATTTATGCTTTCATGAATTACCTGCCTTATTCAAAGCATTTGCATATTATTTTAGCTTTTCCGAATGCATATTATGCTTCATTAGAACCAAAGGGCAAAATGCTCAATATGGAATCTGTGCAAAATGAGGTATTGTATGCCATGCAACCAGAATTAGCTCCTGCTGGAGCTGCAGCACCTGATAAATTTGGTGCAAAAGATGTGATGGACTTAAGTTGGAAAAATTTAATGGACGCATATAGTTGTACAGAATGTGGTAGATGCTCTGCTGCATGTCCTGCTAACCTTACTGGAAAATTATTAAGCCCTAGAAGTATCATGATGAAGACACGAGATAGATTAGAAGAAGTAGGCATGCAGATACAAAAAAATCCTAACTGGAAAGAAGACGGTAAATCTTTATTGCACGATTATATTTCTGTGGAAGAATTAAGAGCATGTACCACCTGCAATGCATGTGTAGAAGAATGCCCAGTAAGTATATCTCCATTAGATATTATCATTGAATTAAGAAGATCATTAATTATGGAAGAAAGCAATGCTCCATCAGAATGGAATGGCATGTTTAGTAATATTGAAAATAATTTTGCTCCATGGAAATTTTCTCCGGATGATAGAGACGCCTGGACAAATCAAGCCTAATAGTAATTATATGAAAGTAGCAACAATGGCAGAATTTCTAGCCGCAGGTAAAGAACCAGAGGTATTGTTTTGGGTAGGATGCGCGGGCAGCTTTGATCAAAGAGCACAAAAAATTACCAAAGCATTTGCCACCATTTTGGAAAAAGCTGGTGTAGCATATGCAATACTAGGTAAAGAAGAAGCATGTACAGGGGATCCTGCAAGAAGAGCTGGAAATGAATTTATGTTTCAAATGATGGCCTATCAGAACATTCAAGTGATGAATGCTTATAATATTAAGAAGATTGTTACTACTTGCCCGCATTGTTTTAATGTATTGAAGAATGAATATCCGGCTTTAGGGGGCAATTATGATGTGATTCATCACACCACTTTCTTACAAGAATTAATTGAACAAGGTAAAATACAGTTTACAGATAGCAACGAATGGAAAGGAAAAACGATTGCTTATCATGATAGTTGTTATTTAGGTAGAGCAAATGACATTTATGAAGCTCCAAGAAAAGTTTTAGAAAGTTTAGATATGGAGCTTCGCGAAATGAAGCGATGTAAATCAAAAGGGCTTTGTTGCGGCGCAGGTGGTGCACAAATGTTTAAGGAAGAAGAGAAAGGAGATAAAAGAATTAATTCTGAAAGAGCAGATGAAGCCATTGAAACAAAAGCTTCGATGGTAGCAAGTGCTTGCCCATTTTGTAATACGATGATGACAGATGGTATTAAAAATAGAAACGAAGAAATAAAAATGGATGTACTAGATATTGCTGAAATTGTTGCACAAGCAATTAAGTAACGAGTATATAATTTAAAGACGACTGTTTAAAAATCAATTGAAAATGATTGTTGACTTAGCCACTATATTACCAGAAGATTTTCATCCACAATCCAAACTATGGGTGTACCAATCCAATAGAACCTTCACCATGGGAGAGCTATTTGCAATAGAACCTGTATTGGAGACTTTTGTAGATAACTGGAAAAGTCATGGAACGAATGTAAAAGGTTTTGCTACTGCCTTATATGGGCAGTTTATTGTAATAATGGCTGATGAAGCGATAGCCACTGTTAGCGGTTGCAGTACAGACAGCTCTGTAAGGGTGATTAAAGAAATTGAGAAAATGACTGGCGTACAAATGTTTAATAGAGAACTATTAGCATTTTGGGTAAAGGATAAGGTTCAAACCATCCCAATTGCTCAAGTAGGATATGCTTTAGAAAACGGCATTTTATCCCCTACTACTTTATACTTTAATAATTTAGTCAATAATAAATCGGCTATGGAAACAGATTGGATGCAACCCATACAAGATAGCTGGTTAGGAAAAAAATATTTAAAATAGTCATATGAAAACAGTTTATGCTATACCTAATTGCAACACCGTTAAGAAAGCCTTGGATTGGTTGAAGCAAAATAATGTAGCTATAGAATTTCATGATTACAAGAAAAAAGGAATTACAGCAGCTCAATTAACCAATTGGTCCAAGCAGATTGGATGGGAAGCATTAGTCAATAAAAAAGGAGCTACTTGGAGACAATTGCCTAAAGAAGTACAAGAAGGCATCACTACTCAAAAAACAGCCATTGCATTAATGATAGAAAAAACCTCCATTATTAAAAGACCATTGATTGAGGAAAATGGAAAAATAATAGCACTCGGATTTGATGAAACTGAATACAAAAAAGCCCTGAAATAATCAGGGCTTTTTGTGTATATGCCTAAAAACTTATTTTATCTTCTCTGATAAGACTCTTGTTAAATCTTCCCCTCTTAAATCTCTTCCAATGACTACTCCATTAGGATCAATCAAGAAACTTGCAGGAATACTTTGAATACCAAATTGAACAGCTACTGCATTGTTCCAATATTTTAAATCACTTACATGTGTCCAGGTTAATCCATCTTTCTTAATAGCTTCTAACCATCTTGCTTTATCTTGATCTAAAGAAACACCTAGAACAGTAAAGTTTTTGTTCTTAAATGCATTGTAGGTCTTGACTACATTAGGATTTTCTGCTCTACATGGCCCACACCAACTTGCCCAGAAATCTATCAAAACATACTTACCTCTAAAGGAAGCTAAACTCACAGATTTTCCATTAACATCATTTTGCTTAAAATCTGGAAGCACCGTTCCAATATTGCCAATATTTGCTGTAGAAAGTGTTTTGGTGATATAATCCGCAAAAGGACCTGTTTTAGCAGCACCACTTAAAAGATCATAGTAAGTTGCTAAATTATCTTTAACTGAAGGAACAAAATTAGCTACTTGTAATAAGAACAAGGTGGATACAGGTGATTGACTGTTGGTCTTCATTAATTCATTCAACGAATTGGAGATGCTCGCTTCTCTCACAGTCACTTGCTTTAATACAGAGTCTTTAGTATTACCTGAAGCAGAAGCTCCTAAATTTCTCGCACCAAACAATCCTTCAATTTGAGGTGTTAGCACTTTCATGTATTCAATATATACATCTTGTGTAGCAGAGCCTTTATACTCCAATTTATTAGCATCTTGTACGTCACCAGTAATGCTCAATTGATCGTTTCCTACAAACATGGGAATTTTTGCTGGGATACCATTAAAAGATAATACAAAAATGCCTGGATTATCTACTGTAGCTTTTAATTGAAATACACCCCCCACTACTTTAGCAGAATCTACCACTTTATTGGCCATGCCATCAATTAAACTTGCTGTAGTATTATCTGGTATATTTTTAAGATTTCCTTTGATTTGCAAGCCTTGTGCCATGATGTTTTGAAAACTTACAATGGCTAAAAATCCGAATAGTATTTTTTTCATTTAATTATATTGAATGATCAAAGATAAGCAATTATGCTTTATGCCTTTTCTCCAATTCTTTAGTAATATCAGATAAGGTAAACCCTTTTGCCTGTAGCAAGATGAGGTAATGGAATAATAAATCTGCGGCCTCTCCAATAAACAAATCGTTATTATTGTCTTTTGCCTCAATCACTGTCTCTACTGCCTCCTCTCCTACTTTTTGAGCAATCTTATTTATCCCCTTTTGAAAAAGTGATGCAACATATGAACTTTCAGGTGCAGCTGCTTTCCTACTTGCAATGATATCTTCTAATTTTGATAAGAAATCCGTACTATTTGAATTCGCTTCCCCCCAGCATGTATCCGCACCTGTATGGCAAACTGGACCATTTGGAATCGCCTTAATCAATAAAGTATCCTCATCGCAATCTAATTGCATATTGACCAATGTTAAGTAATGTCCACTTTCTTCGCCTTTGGTCCATAATCTGTTTT
>CANHUW010000044.1 GCA_947463975.1 Bacteroidota bacterium | reverse complement strand
GGCGGTCCAAGAGGCTTTAATAAAAACGAAGGATAATTCCTTAAAAATTAAATTAAAAATAAAATTTCAAATACTAAAATTGGTTTAACATGGCATCTTTGACTGAACAACAACAAAAAGTAAGCGTATTATTCAAAAAAACACCATTGATTATTTCTGGTCCTTGTAGTGCTGAAACAGAAGAACAAGTAATGGCAACTGCTAGAGGATTAGCAACTACGGGCAAAGTTGATATTATGCGCGCAGGTATCTGGAAACCAAGAACCAGACCCGGAAGCTTTGAAGGTATTGGAACCAAAGGTTTGCCTTGGTTGCAACAAGCGAAAAAAGAAACGGGTATACCAGTTGCAGTTGAGGTGGCTACCGCAAAACAAGTGGAAGATGCATTGCATTTTGATGTGGATGTTTTATGGGTGGGAGCTCGTACAACCGTCAATCCTTTTAGTGTACAAGAAATTGCTGATGCATTAAGAGGTGTTAAGGTTCCTGTGTTAATCAAAAATCCATTAAATCCAGATTTGGAATTATGGGTGGGTGGTATGGAAAGAATTGCCAAAGCAGGTATTGAAGATTTAGGTTTAATTCATAGAGGATTTAGTTCTTATGGTAATACAGATTTCAGAAATGCACCCATGTGGCATTTGGCTATTGAAATGAAGCGTCGTTTCCCGAATGTGCCCATGATTAATGATCCTTCGCATATTTGTGGTCGTCGTGATATTTTACAGTCTGTAGCGCAACAAGCCATCGATTTGGATTTTGATGGTTTAATAATTGAATCACATGTAGATCCAGATAATGCTTGGAGTGATGCTAAACAACAAATAACTCCTGAAGTATTAAAACAAATGCTAGATAGTATTCGTTGGAGAAAAGAAAATGTTCAAAATGAAGATTTTCTTAGCGCATTAGAAAAATTGCGTCAACAAATCAATCAATTAGATGATGAATTATTACAAGTATTATCTACTCGTATGAAAGTTGCTCAAAAAATTGGCGAGTATAAAAAGAATAATGACATTACTATTTTACAAACCAATCGTTGGAACGAAATATTAGATCGAGCAATTGCCAAAGGAAACAATTTAGGATTAAGTGATGAGTTTGTTACTAAATACATGGATGCGGTTCATATGGAAAGTATCAATCAGCAGAATAAAATAATGAACAACTAGTATGAAAAATTGGAAGGTTAAATTTTCTAATTCTACAGTGTCATTTGTGTTAGATGGTAGTTTTACGGCTATTGATAAAATAGTAGACAAAACCCAGGCCATTTATATTACAGATGAAAATGTATATGCATTATATCAGAAGAGATTCAAAGGTAAAAAAACCATTGTAATTCCTGCTGGGGAAGAGCATAAGCAACAGGCTACTGTGGATTTCATCATTGAGGCCTTATTGAATTTTGGCGCAACCAGACAAGCAGTTTTAATTGGAGTAGGGGGTGGTGTGGTAACGGATATGGTTGGTTATGTTGCTGGCGTTTATATGCGAGGAGTAGCTGTTGGTTTTGTGCCAACCACTATTTTAGCTATGGTAGATGCTTCTATTGGAGGAAAGAATGGAATAGATGTTGGATTGTATAAAAATATGGTTGGATTAATTAGACAGCCACAATTTTTAATGTATGATTTGGCCTTTTTGAAATCTTTACCGAAACATCAATGGGAAAATGGATTTGCGGAAATTATTAAGCATGCCGCTATCATAGATGCTAAGATGATGAAAGAACTTTCCATAAACGATTTAACTTTTTATCAAAAAAATAAAAAAGCGCTTGCTAGTTTGATTGAGAGAAATGTTCAGATCAAAGTAAAAGTGGTGCAAAAAGATGAGTTTGAAAAAGGAGATCGCAAACTACTCAACTTTGGACATACCATTGGACATGCTATAGAAAATCAACATGTATTATTGCATGGACATGCTATTAGTATTGGAATGGTCTATGCGGCTAAGATTTCACAAGTGCTAACTGGTTTTTCCGAAACGAATATATTAGTAGAAACCCTAAAAAAATATGGTTTGCCTACTGCTATGCATTTTGATATTCAAGAAGCAATGCAAGTAATGCAAAAAGACAAGAAGAAAGCAACTGCAGGTATGCAATATGTTGTCTTACAAAAAATTGGGAAAGCTGTATGTGAAACTATCCCAATGAAATCATTAGAGAAACTGGTAAAGTTATATTCATAAATGCGTGCAATAGTTTATCCTTCAAAAATTAGTGGTTCACAAGTAGCTCCTGCTAGTAAAAGTAGTATGCAAAGAGCTTGTGCTGCTGCTTTATTGCATCATGGACAAACACGAATTGTTAATCCAGGACATTCTAATGATGATCTAGCTGCAATAGATGTAATACAAAATTTAGGTGCCATAGTTACCAAACATACAGGTCATTTACAAATTAGTTCAAAAGGGGTTTGTCCAATTGGTCCTGAAATGAATTGCGGAGAGAGTGGGTTGGGTATAAGAATGTTTACGCCGATTGCTGCATTAAGTAGTCAATCCATTACTATTCAAGGAAAAGGAAGTTTAGTAAGAAGACCAATGCATTTTTTTGATGATATTTTTCCAAGTTTGAGTATACAAATCCAATCTAACAACGGACTGTTACCAATCACTATACAGGGCCCATTAAAAGCTGCAAATATAACAGTGGATGGTTCTTTAAGTTCTCAATTCTTAACTGGTTTGTTAATGGCCTATGCTGCTGCCGGGGCTTTTGATTACACAATTAAGGTAAACCAATTAAAGAGTAAACCCTATATAGATCTAACATTGGACGTATTGAAGCATTTTGGGTGGATAGTAAAACATGTCAATCATGAGCAATTTACTTTTACGCCAAGAGTACCAGTAAGTGAAACTATTGAATATAGAGTTGAAGGGGATTGGAGTGGTGCAGCATTTTTGTTAGTAGCTGGAGCTATTGCAGGTCCAATTACAGTAAAAGGATTACAAATCAATTCAACTCAAGCAGATAGAGCTGTAATGACTGCTTTAGCATCTGCCAATGCATCGATAGTCATTGATCAAGACGAAATCACCATTGGCGCAAAAGAAGAAGGCTTAAATGCATTTGAATTTGACGCAACAGATTGTCCAGATTTATTTCCTCCATTGGTTGCATTGGCTTCATTGTGTAAGGGAACTTCCCTTATCAAAGGGGTGAGTAGATTAGCACATAAAGAAAGTGATAGGGGTTTAACATTACAAACAGAGTTCGCCAAGCTAGGGGTCACTATTTTATTGGAAGGGGATGTCATGAAAATCCAAGGAGTAGCAATAATTCAAGCCAATACAGTGTTTTCGCAACATGATCATAGAATTGCTATGGCATGTGGGGTAGCAGCTTTGAGGGCTTCTGGGCCTATCGAAATCACTGAGGCTGAAGCAATTAATAAATCTTATACCGACTTTTTTGATCACCTAGAGCATCTGGGTGCGAAAGTAGATATACAATAAATTACTTAACTTGTAAGTAGCATTATATTATGAATCAATTTGGAACCTTATTTAAGCTGCAAATTTTTGGCGAATCACATGGCGCTTGCGTTGGTGTGGTTATAGATGGATGTCCTGCAGGATTGCCATTGAAAGTAGAAGAATTTGTAGAGGATATGGAAAGAAGAAAAGGTGGTAAGCAAAAAGGTACTACTCCAAGACAGGAAGATGATATGCCTATATTTAAATCTGGCTTGTTCAATGATACCACTACTGGTGCGCCTTTGACCATGATCTTTGAAAATAACAATACCAGAAGTGGTGATTATGAAAAGCAAAGAGCTGTTCCAAGACCAGGACATGCTGATTTTACAGCCCACCATAAATTCGGCGGATTTGAAGATTATAGAGGTGGTGGACATTTTAGCGGAAGATTAACAGCAGCCCTAGTGGGTGCTGGTGTAGTTGCTAAAAAGTTATTGAAAGAGATTAGTATAAAAGCACATATAGTAAGTATTGCTGGAGAGGAAGATGTAGAAAAAGGGATTCAAAAAGCGATTGACCATAAAGATAGTGTTGGTGGTATTGTTGAATGTACTGTGAAGGGTTTGCCTATTGGATTAGGGGAACACTTCTTTGATTCAGTAGAATCTATGATTAGTCATGCAGTATTTGCTATACCTGCTATTCGTGGTATTGAATTTGGCACTGGATTTGCTGCAGCCAATATGTTTGGGGTAGATCATAATGATGCTATTATTGATGCTACAGGTAAAACAAAAACCAATCATGCAGGTGGAGTAGTAGGTGGGTATACCAATGGGAATGATTTAGTTTTCAGAATAGCGGTAAAACCAACTTCTTCAACACCTAAAGAACAAATTACTTGGAATTGGGAAACCAGTGAACAAGAAACATTTTCAGTAAAGGGAAGACACGATTTATGTATTGCATTAAGAGTACCTGTGGTATTAGAAGCAGTTACGGCCATTGTGTTAGCTGATTTAATGATGCGAGAGCAGAAAATTCCTAGAATAATTAAATAAAAAGAAAATAGATGGAAAGCGAATTTATATATCATGTGACTTCTCGCAAAGAGTGGGAAGCAGCACAGAAAAACAACGAATACAAGCCGACTGGTTATGATCAGGAAGGTTTTATACATTGCTCTATTGAAAGACAGGTTGCAGGTGTATTGGATCGATTTTATAAAGGTCAAACTGGCTTAGTAAAATTAAAAATAGAAAAAGCAAAGGTTCAAAGACCTGTTTTATTTGAGTTGGCCATTGATTTAGATGAATTGTTTCCTCATATATACGGTCCTTTGAATTTGGATAGTGTGGTAGAGGTAATTGATCTCAATTAGTTCATAATGAAGCACAGATTCATTATATTACTTTTCTTTTTTGCGCCATTATTTTCGATGGGCCAAAATATTTATTCAAATACTTTAACAACCATTAACTATTTGGATTCTGTAAACATTAAGAAGTACAAAAAGAAAATTGATACCAATAGAATCAAGATTGAAATGAATAGGTTGACAGGAATTGCAAGTTTTTACAGTAAAAACTTAGATGGCACACTTACGTCAACAGGAGAAAGGTATAGAAATAATCGATATACTGCTGCCTGTAATTTATTTAAGTTAAATACATTAGTTAGAGTGACCAATATGCGTAATGGATCAACTATTTTGGTAAGAATCAACGACAGGATGCATCCAAATATGTTAAGAAAGGGCAGGGTGATTGATTTGAGTGGAGTTGGCGCACATGAATTAAAAACAAAATCCTCAGGTATTGTAAAAGTTACTGTAGAGGCAATTGGTTATAGTAAAAAAAATCCGGTAAATTAAAATAGATGAATTTATGAAAAAAATAGGCATGTTATTGGTAGGTGTTGTATTATCAACTATGGTTATTGCTCAAGACGCTACTATTAAAAAGGCTTCCATTGGTATTAGAGTTTCTTATCTTGATTTTAAGAAAACCAATCTAACTGAAGGTTTAAGTACAGGAGTTCCTGCTTTTGGTATACAGTATTTTAAAGGTATTACTCCAAAGTTAGATTTTATGGCTAATCTTGATCTTGCTTCTATTAAATACCCTTATTATACATCTTTAAAAGTGCCTGCAGCAAAATCGAATCAAACATATACTGCTATTGATTTTAATGTGAATTATAAATTAGCAACAGACGACAAAAAAATAGTTCCTTTTTTAACAGCAGGTATTGGACTGGGTGCCGATCATTTTTCTTATTATAGTGCCTATGCTCCAATTGGTGCGGGTATTCAAATTAAAGCAAAGTATGGTTCTTTTGTGAATATCATGAGTACTTATAGGGCAGAAGTTTCTTCATTAACCAAGATGCATTTTAGTCATGGTATTAGTTATACCCTTCCAATAAAAGGTAAAGATAAAAAAGCGATTGAGTTACCGCCTGTTCAAATTAAAGTGGATGCTGATGATGATGGGGTATCTGATGGAGATGATGCATGCCCAAATCAGAAGGGTACTGTAAAATACAGAGGATGTCCAATTCCTGATACAGATAACGACGGATTAAATGACGAGCAAGATCAATGCCCATCAACAGAAGGTATTGCTAAATACAAGGGATGTCCAATTCCAGATTCCGATAAAGATGGTATCAATGATGAGCAAGATCAATGTCCAACTACAAAAGGATTGGGAAGATATCAAGGATGTCCAATTCCAGATTCTGATAAAGATGGTATAAATGATGAAGAAGATAAATGCCCAGCTATTGCAGGAATTGCTGCAAATAAAGGATGTGCTGATTTGCAACCATTAGTAGATGCTGCCACTGCACAATTAAAGTTTGCAACTGGGAGTAATCAATTAAATAAAAAACAATCGAATCCTTTGAATAGCCTGGTTCAATTAATGATAGACCAACCAACTATTAAATTAGTTATCAATGGGCACACAGATAATACTGGGACTTTGAAAATCAATGAGAAACTTTCTCTTTCAAGAGCAAAAGTAGTTATGAATTATTTGACAAAGAAAGGTGTTGATTCAAGTAGGTTAGCTGCTAATGGATTTGCGTTTTCTATGCCGATAGCTGATAATAAGTTATCTGAAGGAAGAGCATTGAATAGAAGAGTTGAAATACAAGTTCAGTACTAATTTGTACTAAATTATATTTACTTCTCTTTCTAATTGAATACCAAACTTGTTATTTACTGACTGAATGATGGCTTCAGAGAAATTGTAGATTTCCATACCAGTTGCATGATCATAATTTACAATCACTAAAGCTTGTTTTTCGTAACAACCTACGGATCCTTGTTTTTTGCCTTTCCATCCAGCTTGTTCAATTAGCCAACCTGCTGCAATTTTATATTCACTATCGGATATAGGGAATGCTACAAGGGCAGGATGATCATGCTTTATTAGATTGAAAGTTTCTAAAGTAACTGTCGGGTTTTTGAAAAAACTTCCAGCATTCCCAAGCATTGCAGGATCTGGTAATTTCTCCCTTCTGATTTCTATAATGGCATTGGAGATATCTTCGATACTTGCTTGTTTTATTTGCTTTTGATGAAGTACCTCTCTGATAGCGCCATAATCTGTATGTAAAGTGGGTTGTTTTTGCAATAGAAATTGCACTTCAGAAATAATGTATCTATTTTTTTCTCTTTTAAAGATGCTATTTCTATAACTAAATTGACATGTATCATTTTTCAATGTAACCCATTGTTTAGTATAGGTATCAAATGCAGTAATTTGTTGAATAGTATCTTTTGCTTCTACTCCATAAGCGCCAATATTTTGAATAGGAGCTGCACCAACGGTGCCTGGAATCAAACTTAGGTTTTCAATTCCTCCCCATGCTTTTTGAACACAATATTTTACTAGTAAGTGCCAGTTTTCTCCAGCACCAACACTTATTGTTACATCGCTGGGAGTTTCTTTCAATAATTGAATTCCTTTAATCTCCATTTTAATCACCAATCCATCAAAATCTTTTGTAAACAACAAATTACTTCCTCCTCCAAGAATAAGAAAAGGTTTTTCTTGATGTGTACACCAACTCAATGCCTCATTTATTTCATCTTTTCTTTTTATAGTACAGAAATAACTTGCTGTAGCTTTGCAACCAAAGCTATTGAGTGTGGATAATTGTATATTTTCTTGAATAAGCATTTGTCTAATTTGGATCAATATCTAAAACTATTTGTACTGTTTTATATCTTGGGTGAACTTGAATTAATTGCAAGTAATGCAGTAATTGCCTCTTCGCCAAATTTAATTGATCTGCTTTAGGCGATATTTTAATACAAAGTTCCCAAATATATTTATTTCTTATTCTATTAATAACTGGTTGTGCTGGACCTAAAACAGTTTTTTGAATGGCAGGGTCTAATGAAAGTAAAAAATGATTGCATGCTTCTTCTGCAGTAGTATTGTCTTTGTGTTTAAAAAGAATACTGACTAGTCTGCTAAATGGAGGATATGCAAAATGTTTTCTATTTTGTATTTCAAATTCGTAAAATTTAAAATAGTCGTGTTCTTGTACCATTTTAATGACTGGATGATGTACCTGACTCACTTGAATCATTACTTTTCCTTGATCGTTTTTTCTACCAGCTCTACCACTAACTTGTTCCATCATTTGGAAAGCTCTTTCGTTTACTCTATATTGATTAAAGTTGAGTAAACTATCAGCATCTACAATACCCACCAAGTCTACATGTTCAAAATCAAGTCCTTTCACTACCATTTGGGTTCCCACTAAAACATCTATTTGCCTTTTTTCAAATTGTTGAATTAATTGATCGTGTTCATTTTTCCCTTTGATATTATCCAAATCCATTCTAGCTATTTGAATATTGGGCAGGGCTTTGCTCAATTTCTCTTCAATTTGCTCCGTCCCAAAATTCTTTTGTTTAAAATCTTGTTTGCCACAAGCCTCACAGGTATGTACAATTGGGTAGCTTGCGCCACAATAATGGCAAGACAATAGATTTTTAGCTTTATGATATGTAAGTGTTACGTCACAATGATGGCAGTGAGGAATCCAGCCACAGGTTTGACAAATCATATAAGGGGCATAACCTCTTCTATTTTGAAATAGAATAACTTGTTTTTTATTAGCTACCGTTGCTTGTATGGCTTTCAATAAAGAAGGAGTTAAAACGGCCGTAGCATCTATCTGTTTTTTTGTATCAATAATTTCTATACTTGGTAAACTTCCTTTGCTATAACGTTCGCTTAGATACACATAGCCAAATTTCTTTTGCTGTGCGTTATAATAACTCTCTACACTAGGTGTTGCTGAACCTAAAATCACTTTAGCGCTAATTTGGTTGGCATAAAAGATGGCTGTATCTCGGGCTTGGTATCTAGGTGCAGGATCCTGTTGTTTATATGATCCATCATGTTCTTCATCAATTACGATCAATGATAAGTTTTTATACGGCAAGAATAATGCAGATCTTGCACCTAATATAATTTTAATTTCTCCAGTTTTTACCTTGTTCCAAATCTCCACACGCTCATTGGGATTGAATTTCGAATGATAAATAGCAATGGTATTGCCAAAATACATTTTTAATCTTCTGATCATTTGAGCAGTTAAGGCAATTTCAGGAAGCATATACAATGCCTGTTTACCAGAAGCTACTATATCGTTAATAACAGAAACATATAACTGCGTTTTACCACTTCCTGTAATACCATGCAATAAAGTTACCCCATGCAATTGTATTTGTTCTCTTAAATTAGTTAAGCTAATTTTTTGAGCATCGCTCAATTGAATGATATCATCAGTTTCTATCGATTCACTGTTTACTCTGTCTACTTTTATTTTCTCTGCAATTAAGATGCCTTTTTCAATCAATCCTTTTAGTTGAGCGTGATTTGCATTGGCTTTTTGAAGAAGGTCTTTTTGTAAAACGGAACCTTCCGTTTTACAAAGGTGTAAATAAGCAAGAAGCAACTGAAGTTGTTTGGGTGCTCTAGTCCATTCGTTCAATAATGGTTCTAAGTTTTCTTCGTTTTTGTATTTTGGATTAAGTTGGATAATTATCTCTTCTTTGATGCTGTATTTATCCACCATATTTTCTTGCACCAAACAAATTCCTTTCTGAATGAGCTTGTTAATGACAGGGTATACAGATTTTCTATCTAATAACTTCTGAATCTCTGCTAAATTCAACACTTTTTTTATGTCTAATGCCTCACTAATGATGTACTCGGCATCAGATAGTTGATCGATATCTTTTTTAGTATATTGCTCGTTTAATATAAACACACTTTCGCTAGAAATTTTTAAATGACTAGGTATTGCAGCTTGCATGACTTCACCCTCTGTACATAAATAATATTTTGCCATCCATTCCCAGAGTGCCAATTGATCCGGGTATACAATAGGAGCATCATCCAAAATGCCCAAAATAGCTTTGGTTTTAAAACCTATTTCTTTTTGATGAATGATTTTTTTTACAATGCCTGCATATCTTTTGTTAGTACCTAAAATAACTTCAACGCGCATGCCAACCATAATTTCTTCCTGTAATGATTCGGGAATGGACCAAGTATAATTTTTTGGTAATGCCAACGGTATAATGATTTCTGCAAACATGTCTTATTGTGATATTGGATATGTACGGTATCTTCTCATGCCTTCGTCCATCATTTGATAAACCTTATTTTTCAATACTTCAATGTCTTCCATAGTATATTCTTCAACGCTCACTGTTGGTAAGTAAACAATTCTATTTTTCCCAGGTGTTAAAGTAAATACGCCTGAATAATGCATTCTATCAACAGCATCGACCATTAATATGGGTTGAATGGGTATTTGCATTTCAATAGCTAACTTGAATGCACCATTATAAAAATTCTTTAATGGTTGCTCTTCTGTCATACTGAAAGTTCCTTCTGGAAAAATAAATATAGAGGTCTTTTTATGTAATGCTGCCTTAAGATTTCGCAGACTTTTAGCTCTTTTATCTGGACTGCTTCTATCTACCATGATGACTGCTGCGCGATAAATCCAGCCAAAAATGGGAATCTTAGATGATTCAAATTTCCCTAATGGTTTGATGGGTTGGTGTTTTAATTGAACAATAGGAGGGATGTCCATATAGGAGTTGTGGTTTGCCACAAAAAT
>CANHUW010000043.1 GCA_947463975.1 Bacteroidota bacterium | reverse complement strand
AGAATGTTTTGATGATCGTAAAAATTAGCTTAATCATTTTATTGATTTCTTCTTTGTTCAAAGGAGTAAGTGTTCCGCCACATGGTTATAACGAAGGCAAATTATATGTATATGATGGATCTAATGGTTCTTTGTTATTATTAGTGAGTTTGGTATCTGTATTTTTTACTTATGGAGGGTATCAGCAAACCATCAATTTTGGTTCTGAAATTGCTAATCCAAAAACCATGCAAAAGGGGATTGTGTTTGGTATATTTATCGTGTTGTTTTTATATCTAGCTATTAATTACACGTATGTTCAAGTAATTGGATTTGATTCCATGAAAAATGCCAATGCTATTGGTTCATTATTATTTGAAGCCTGGTTTGGAAAATTTGGAGCAAAAGTGTTTGATTTTGCCATGGTTTTAAGTGTGTTGGCTTATGTGAATGTGATTTTGATGAGTAACCCAAGAGTGATGTTTGCGATGAGTGAAGATGGGGTATTGCCTAAATTATTTCAAAGCACGCATCCAACAACAGGAGCCCTTGTTCCTGGTTTAACCATTTTTGCTATCACTACTGCGTTGATCACTTTTTTTGGAAAAGGGGTGGATGATGTGTTAAGTTTTAGCATTTTTTTGGATTGCATGGGTATGAGTACTTCTGCGGCAACCCTCTTATTACTAAGAAAAAAGAAACAGGGAGACGCCTCAGTTACTGGATTGCTCAAAAAGTGGACACCTATACTCTGCGTGATCTTTGTATTGTCTTATTTTATGGTAGCCATTGCAGTAGTGATTGATAAACCCTATTCAGCATTAACCGCTTTGGTCCTTTTAGCCATGGTCTTGGGTCTATACCGCGTTTTTTATCATCAAAAAAAGGCCATTTAACCCTTTTTTGGCTCCACTTGTCTAATATTTCAAAAGCTTAGCAGTTATGAGTTACTTTTGTGAAAACAAAATGATCTTTTGTTAGACAAAATACATATGATTAAAATGAGATATATCCTTTCTTTATTAATGATCACCCTTAGTGTAGGTGTGATGGCACAAGAACCAGAAAAATGGGATCTTAAAACCTGCGTAGAATACGCCATTCAACATAATATTTCTGTTCAACAAGCAGATGTTCAGGCAAGATTGGCAAAATTGCAAGCAGATTTAGCAAAAAATGGTCAATTACCTACAGTTAGTGGAAGCTCTGGAATGGGTTTAAGATTAGGTCGTTCAATTGATCCAACTACCAACGCATTTACGAATACACAGTTTTTATTCAACAATTTTGGTTTAAATGGGGGCGTTCAAATTTTCAATGCAGGTAGACTAAGAAATAATGCAGCTGCTTCTCAATTCAATTGGCAGGCTAGTATAGCTGATATGCAAAATGCAGCAAATGACATTTCTTTAAATGTGGCTACTTTTTACTTACAAATTCTTTCAGCCATAGAACAAACTGAGATTGCTAAAATTCAAATCACTCAGACAAAAGAACAATTAATTGCTACTAAGAAAAGAGTTGATGTTGGATTGTTACCTGAAATTAATTTATTAGAATTAGAGACACAGTTAGCAAATGATAGTAGTAATTTTATTTCTGCTATCTCCAGTGTTGAGCAAAGTAAATTAAGCTTAAAGGCATTATTAAATTTAGATGCAGCAAAGCCTTTTGATGTAGTGGTTCAACCAGTTGAGCAAATTCAATTGCAAAATTTTGTGGATTTGCAACCTGAATATGTGTTTAGTATTGCATCTCAAAATCTTCCTAGTGTTAAAGCCTCCAATTATAGAGTTAAAGCAGCAGAAAAGAGTGTAAAATCTGCAAAAGCTAATTTTTCTCCAACCCTAAGTTTTGGTTATGCCTTAAGTTCTAATTTCTCTAATCAATTTAAATACATTAATGGGGTTGAGTTTAGTGGATATAGTACTCCAAATGCAACTTCTCCATTTGTAAACGTAAATAATACCAAGTATTTTGTTCAAAGTCCTGTATTTACCACTACAACCGCCACTAGAAATTGGAGTAGTATTTGGAATGGGTGGGGTAGACAAGTAGATAATAACTTTGGTCAGAGTTTAGGCTTTCAATTAAATATTCCCATTTTCAATGGAGGTCAAGCAAAAATTTCTTACCAACAAGCAAAATTAAATTTTAGATCAGCTTCCTTGCAAGAAGAAAATACGCAAAGAAAATTAAAACAAGACATTTTCTCTGCATACACCAATGCAGTGGTAGCATTGAATAAATTAAATGCTACTCAAAAAGCTATGGTATCTGCTGAAAAGGCATATTCTTTTGCAACCAAAAGATATGAACTTGGATTACTTGGAACCATCGAATTATTAAATAATCAAAATAACTTCTTAAGATCAAAAGTAAATTTTAAAGCTGCTCAATATGAGTATGTATTTAGAATAAAACTTTTAGAGTTTTATAAAGGGGTGAATTTGACACTATAATACTAATTAGAAAAATTGAAAATAAACAACAATGAATAAGAAACTCATTTGGATTTCGGTAAGTGTAATTGCAGTAATTGCTTTATTGATTGGCTTAAAAAAAGCAGGGGTGATTGGCAAAGAAGAAGGTACTGAAGTGACTACCGAAAAAGTGGCATTAAGAACTATTACAGAGTCTGTAAATGCTAGTGGTAAAGTATACCCAGAAATAGAAGTTAAAGTAAGTCCAGATATTTCTGGAGAAATTGTTAGCTTATTTGTAGAAGAAGGGGATAGTGTAAAAAAGGGGCAATTACTAGCTAAAATTTATGCAGATATCTACTCTTCACAAAGAGATCAAGTAACTGCTAGTGTAAATCAAGTGAAGGCGCAATATGAAAACGTTAAAGCGAATTTAAGTGGTTTAAAAACGGTGTATGAAAATACAAAAGCAACCAATGAGCGTTACAAAAAATTATTTGCAGATAAAATTGTTTCTAGATCAGAATATGAGCAAACTGAACAAGCTTTTAGATCTGCTGAGTCCAATTATAATGGAGCAAAAGAATCCATTAAAAGTGGAGAAGCGCAAATTCAAGGCGTAAGAGCACAATTGGCAAGAGCTGAAAAAGACTTGGCGCGTACTTCAATTTTAGCACCAATGGATGGTATTGTTAGTTCTATGGGTGTTAAGAAAGGAGAAAGAGTGGTGGGTACGGCTCAAATGGCTGGTACTGAAATGATGCGTGTAGCAGATATGAAAAGTATTGAAGTGAGAGTAGATGTGGGAGAAAATGATATTACGAAGGTTAAAATTGGAGATACGGCATTGGTAGAAGTAGATGCGTATAACAATAGAAAATTCAAAGGAATAGTTTATAAAATTGCTAATCCCGTTTCTACTGCTACTAGTGCTATGGCATCTACTACAGAAGTGGCTAACTATAAAGTGCATATTCGTTTATTTACGGAGAGTTATCAGGATTTAATTAAAGAGAATGCTAAATTTCCTTTTAGACCAGGCATGACTGCAAGCGCAGACATACAAACAAAATCTAAAGTAAATGTTATTTCAGTTCCTTTAAATTCGGTTACTACTCGAGATAAAGAAGGACAAGGAAAGGAAACCAAGGTATCGAATAATGCAACTACCAATAACGAAGAGCCTGCTAAAGCGGATGAAGAGTTGTCAGAAGTAGTGTTTGTTTTACAAAAAGACAATAAGGTTAAAATGGTTAAAGTAAAAACTGATATCCAAGACTTAAATTATATTCAAGTGGAAGGAGTAAAAGTGGGAGATGTGGTGATTACTGGTCCATATAGCACAGTGAGTAAGTCATTGAAGGATGGAGATCTAGTTAAACCTGTAACAAAAGAGAAATTATTTGAAGAAAAGAAATAATCAAATTTATCTAAAAAAAGGGCGGCTCAAAATGAGTCGCCCTTTTTTTATGTCTTTTCGTACCTTTGAGTTATGCAACCATTAAAAATAGGCATTGTTGGTAGTGGAAGTTGGGCTACTGCAATTGCGAAAATAGCTGTTGACAATGGCAATCATATTGCTTGGTGGGTTCGTCAACAAGCCAATATTGACTATTTTAAAAAACGACACCACAATCCTCATTATTTAAGGAATGCTTATTTTGATGTTTCAGCTATTCAGTTTTCATCTGAAATTTTAGAAGTTATTGCTGCTTCTGATGTGATCATTGTTGCAGTACCATCCATTCATATTGTTTCATGTTTAGAGAAAGTAGAAGCAAAGCATTTGGAAGGTAAAAAAATTGTTTCTGCCATTAAGGGTGTATTACCTATTCATAATATTCTATTGCATCAATATTTGGAAAAAGTGTATCATTTTCCTTTAGAAAATTATTTTACACTTTTAGGCCCAAGCCACGCAGAAGAAGTTGCTGCAGAACAATTATCTTATTTAACTTTCTCGGGATTGGATCAAACATTTACTGAACAGATTGCTACATGTTTTGAGTCTGAATATATCAACACAGTGGTCAATTCAGATGTTGTTGGGGTACAATATGCAGGTGTAGTAAAAAATATTTATGCATTGGGAGCTGGTATTGCCCATGGCTTAGAGTATGGGGATAATTTTTTAAGTGTTTACATAGCTAATTGCGCCAATGAAATGCAGTTGTTACTTGCTGCTATTAAGCATAAAGAGGGGAATGCATGTAAAGGAGTAAACTATAATGCCTCTGTTTATTTAGGCGATCTATTAGTGACTTGTTATTCTTTACATAGTAGAAATAGAACCTTTGGTAACATGATAGGCAAAGGCTATTCTGTAAGAGCTGCTGAATTAGAATTAAATATGGTGGCAGAAGGGTATAATGCTAGTAAATGTATAATGACTATTAATAAAGAATTAAAAATGGAAATTCCTATAATTAGAGCAGTGTATGCTATTTTATGGGAAGGGGCATCTCCAATGAATACATTTAAAGAGATGGAGAAGACCCTACTATAAAGAATTCTGAAGCGATCCCGTCTGCTAAAAACTTTGCAGATTTTGATAAGCAAAAGCCCTCACTGGTTTTACTAAGTACATGTTGAGTAGCTAATTGGGCAATTATATTATTGGTATGATGAAGATAGGCTTCTCCATATTTTGATTCAATTAAGTTAAGATTAAATCCTTCCATACATCTTAAAGAGATCATCATGTATTCGTTGTATTGAGTGCGAAGCTCGAGTGATTCGATCTCAAAATTGATTGCACCCTTTTTTAAGGATTGAATATACAATGCATTATTGGCAATGTTCCATTGTCTAGTTGTTCCATTGTAGGAATGTGCGGAAGGTCCTAGTCCTATATAATGAGCGCCCTTCCAATAGCTACTATTGTGTTGACTTCTATAACCTGGTTTCGAAAAATTAGAGATCTCGTAGTGTTCGAATCCCTGTTGGTTTAAAAAGTCAACTATGATGTCAAAATGTGCTGCCTGTTCTTCACTAACGACATTCTCCATTTGCCCTTTCTGAATCATGGAGTGTAATGCTGTTTTTTCTTCTACTGTGAGTGCATAACAAGAAACATGTGGAATAGCGTATGTTTTTATAATATTCAAATCTGCTTCTAAATGCGCTCTAGTATAATGAGGTGTGCCGTAAATTAAATCAATACTGATATTTTCAAATCCTGCTTTCTGTGCGGATTCTATTGCTTTATATGATTGTCCTACTTCATGAGCTCGGTTCATCCATTTTAAAGCGTCGTTTTGAAAACTTTGTATACCAATACTAAGTCTATTGATCCCCAATTGTTTCCAGTATTGAAGTTGCTCATCAGTAATATCATCTGGGTTGGCTTCCAATGTAAATTCAATAAAATCTTTTAAAACAAATTGCCTTCTTATAGCATCTACAATGGTTTTAAGTTGGCTAAATGATAACAATGAAGGTGTACCTCCACCTAAGTAAATCGATTGAATTGGAGACGGTAAATAGTCTTTTCTAAGATCTATTTCAATCAATAATGCCTCAATGAACCCGTCAATATTATTGGTCTGTGTACTAAAATGAAAATTACAATAGTGACAAGCTTTTTTACAAAAGGGTATATGTATGTAAATTCCTGCCATGCGTATAATTAAACCACAAAGCTAGTCATTAGTTACTAATTCTGATCTAGTATACTTATTTTTGCAATGATGTTTTCAACTATTCAAAAATTAATATACGTTCTAATAGGGGTTTTGGTATTGAGTTCCTTTACCCAAGTGGATAGTATTTCGAGAAAAGTGGATAGTGCATTATTTTTATTGGACTCTGCGGTAAAAAAAGACACTTTGATGATTCAATATGTTCCAGTAATCCCCAAATCGTTTCAATTAGCAGACGCGAATCATTTTAGTTTTTTACATGGTTCTTCTATTGATTCCAACTACAATCCTTTAAAAGACTATAAAGCCTATTATGCGCAACATAAAAACGCTTTCAAGTTGTATAATGAACTAGTGACTAAGTCCAAGAATGCTCCAGTTATTTTCAGAATTGAACAAAGATTCTCTTTGCCAGATAAAGATTTTTTATTTTATAGCATTTTTGGCTTATTGTTTTTATTTGCTTTTATACATAATGTATATCCACAATATTTCCCTAAACTTTTTAATCAATTCAATCAGTCTTCTTTAAGGATGCTTCAAAATAGGGAACAATTATTACAAAATAATTTAGCCTCCTTATTAATGAATATTGGATTCGTTTTGAGTTTTTCTTTAATGGCTACTCTGTTCATATTTAACAAGCATTTATTACCACTATCTTTTTGGGAAGTATATGGATATATTTGTTTATTCTTTGCCATATTGTATATTGGTAAATACCTTTTTTTACTTTTAGCAGGGTATATTTTTAACACCATGGAACTGGTACAAACCTATGTTTTTGTGATCTTTATGATCAATAAAGTCCTAGGTATTTTACTCATTCCTTTCATCCTTATATTGGCATTTGCTAAGCCCTATTTTTACGATTTTGCCATTTTCGGAAGCGCCGTTTTGGCAGTACTTCTCATACTGTACAGGTACCTATTTTCTATAACAACTGTTAGGAATAAATTACATATATCTTCCTTCCATTTTTTTCTTTACCTTTGTGCTTTCGAAATAGTGCCCATCTTGATTTTGTATAAACTAGTTGTACAGTATTTCGGGGGTACTTATTAAAACTGGAAAGTGAAAATGGCTATCAAAAAAATTCTTATTTCTCAGGCTAAACCAGAGAGTGAAAAATCTCCTTATTTTGATTTGGAACGCAAGTACAATGTATCATTGTTTTTTCAGCCATTAATTCAATTGGTTGCTATTCCTGCAAAAGATTTTAGAAAAACAAAAATTGATATTACAGAATACACTGCTGTTATTTTCACAAGTAAAAATGCAATTGATCATTTTTTCAGAACCTGTGATGAATTAAAAGTTAATATCAATCAAGACACAAAATATTTTTGTATTACTGAATCAGTAGCGTTGTACCTTCAGAAATTTATTATGTATCGAAAGCGTAAAGTATTTTTCGGTTCAGATGGTACTAATAAAAAGTTATTTGATGTTTTAAATAAACATAAAGCAAATGAAAGGTTCTTGTATGTTTGTAGTGAAAATCAACAAGATAACGAGATTGTGAACTGGTTGAAAGATCACGGATGTACATTTGAATTAGGCTATATGTATAAATCAGAGAGTACAGATATTAAGCCCCTTTTAAAAGAGCATAAATTTGACGCTATTTGCTTATTCACACCTAGTGGTTTGAAAAGCTTCCTAGATAATGAACCAGCTTTTAAACAAAATGGTACCATTATTGGTGCATTTGGCTCTAATACTTGTAAAGCGGTTGCAGATGCTGGCCTTACTTTACATATTCAAGTACCTAGTCCCCAAACACCAAGCATGGTGGCTGGGTTAGACCAATTCTTAGCACAGCAGACTAAAAAGAAGTAAATTGCACCATATGAGTGCTAATACTACATTCACGAATGCGCTCATTCATGAGCAAAGTCCTTATTTATTACAACATGCTCATAATCCAGTGAATTGGATAGCATGGTCACCTTCCATTTTCGAACAAGCACAAGCTAATAATAAGCCCATTTTATTGAGTATTGGCTATGCAGCTTGCCATTGGTGTCATGTAATGGAAAGGGAAAGTTTTGAAAATGAAGAAGTGGCTCATTATATGAATGCTCATTTTGTCAATGTAAAAGTGGATAGAGAAGAACGACCTGATGTAGATCAAATTTACATGGATGCATTGCAAGCTATGACAGGTTCAGGTGGATGGCCTTTGAATATTTTTTTATTGCCCAATGGTAAGCCATTTTATGGGGGTACCTATTTTCCGCCCAAGACTATACCTCAAAGAGCTTCTTGGATGGACGTTTTAAAAGGTGTTCATGAAGCTTTTCAAATCAATAAAGAAAAATTAATAGAGCAGGCGAACAACTTAACCAATCATTTGGTTCAAACAAATATCAAAGAAAAAATTGCCAACGATCAGTCAATAACTTATCCAAGTTTAGAAGAATTTGACTTGATGACTCAAAGAATTTTACAAAACGCCGATACGCAATGGGGCGGATTTGGTGTTGCACCAAAATTTCCTCAAACTTTTTCTATCCAGGTTCTATTAAGAAATTATTTTGCACATAAAGATCAATCTTCAATTGTGCATGCAGTAAGAAGTTTGGATAAAATGATTCAAGGTGGATTGTATGATCATGTCGGTGGTGGATTTGCAAGATATAGTACTGATGCGCAATGGCAGGCGCCGCATTTTGAAAAGATGTTGTATGATAATGCACTCTTCATTACAGTTTTATCTGAAGCCTATCAAATCACTGAAAAAAAAGTGTATAAAAAAGTGATCGAAGAAACTGTGCAATTTGTTTATAGGGAATTGTCCGATTCAAATGGCCTTTTTTATGCAGCAATAGATGCAGATAGTGAAGGGGTAGAAGGGAAATACTATACCTGGTCCTATCAAGAGTTACAAGCGCTATTGCCTGAAAAATTATTTAAACCTTTTTGCGAATACTTTCAAATCAAGCAGGAGGGTAATTGGGAACACACCAACATTGTATGGACAACTGGATTGATTGAAGATGCTTGGAAGGAGGAATTAGTGGAAGCCAAAAAAATATTAATTATACATAGGGCCAAAAGAATTCGCCCTAGCACAGACAACAAGATTTTACTTTCTTGGAACTGTTTAATGATAATTGCTTTATGTAAAGCTTATGCAATAAATGCTGATATATCCATTATAGAAAGAGCAGAAAAAAATATACATTGGTTATGTAATCATATGCAATCCAAAGAGGGCTTTCTTTTTCATAGTTATACCAATGGACATCCAAAATCAATGGGCTTTTTGGAAGATTATTCAACATTGATACAGGCGTTGATCGAATTGCATAAAGCAACTGGAAATACTACCTATCTTCTTCAGGCAAAACAATGGATGCAATATGTTCAATTACATTTTATAGATGAAGAAGGGGTCTTCTTTTATTTCACAAGTGATGAACAATTGGATGGCATTATTCGTAAAAAGGATAGTTATGATGGAGCAACCCCAAGTAGTAATGCAATGATTTGTACAAGCTTAATATACCTTGGAAGTATTTTTGATGAACCGGATTGGGTTGAACAAGCTCAAAAAATGTTGGCTTCCATGCACCATATGATGATCCAATATCCAAGTTCTTTTGGCTATTGGGCGCAAAGTTTTTTTCAATTGGCCTATGGGTTAACCGAGGTAGTAGGAATTGGAAACGAGGTAAACAAAAAGTTAACACCTATTTTAGAAAAATTCTTACCGCATATATTACCCCTTTGGTTACAGCAAGAGGAAACAACATTCCCACTCTCCATAGGTAAAAAATCTGTTGATAATCAGTATTTTATATGTAAAAATAAAACCTGTTCTATTCCCACAGATCACCTAGAAGGTATTTTAGCAATTATCTAACATTTAGTTTGGTTAAATTGCGCAACCTAATTCTATTGAGAATCAAAGAGTTTAGTAATAAAATTGAAAAAAAAACGTTTTAATACAGATCTGTTCACACAGGTTAAAATATTGATATGAGCAAGCAAAGAATAAATATTAAAATTGGATTTCCTGTTTTTATGCTAATGACAGTTTTGGTAGCATTGGGCTTAATGTCACAAAGGCCTGGTCGTTCTCCTAGACCAAGATTCTCATCTGATAAATATACTACTGAAATTCCAGCGGGTTCATTTTATATGGGGCCAAGTGATGAGCAAGTGGATTTATCTATGGTGAATAGAAAAAAACTAGTTTCTATTAATAGTTTTTGGATGGATAAGACAGAAATTACCAATGAGCAATATAGAAGATTTGTAAATTATGTTGCTGATTCTTTGAAATTTTTGGCGATCTACAAGGGAGGTATCAATCAATCTGATGAAGATTCTTTAAGAGTGGATTGGAATAGGGCTTCTAGAATCAATATGAATAGTAGGGCGGTCTTAGAAAGATTGAATGAATTATTGTTAAGTCCAGACAATAGAATTCAAGGAAGAATCGATCTGGATCCTAATAAATTAATCTATCGTTATTCTTATGTAGATTTAAAAGCTGCTGCAAAATCATCTAAAGGTTTAGAAAAATCATTAAGTGATTTTATCGTTACTCAAAACCAAGCAATTTATCCTGATACATTGGTATGGATGAGAGACTTTTCTTATTCTTACAATGAGCCACAAACAAGATTATATTTTTCACATCCAGCATACAATGATTATCCTGTAGTGGGTGTTACGTGGAAACAATCTGTTGCTTTTTGTAATTGGAGAACCAATAATAGTGATTATTATTTGGGTAGGAAAGGTAGACCAGAATACAAGATAGATGGCATTTATAGATTACCGACAGAGGCGGAGTGGGAGTATGCAGCAAGAGGAAATGCAAAATCAAATGCCATGTATCCTTGGGGCTCTCCTTATACAAGAACTTCTCAAGGTAGATTGTTAGCTAATTTTAAACCTGGAAGAGGAGAATATTTTAGTGGTGGAGATAAAGACAGATCAGATAATATCTATACTACTAAAGT
>CANHUW010000042.1 GCA_947463975.1 Bacteroidota bacterium | reverse complement strand
TAGCCACTTTAGGATGTTTGCATAAATGCTGAGCAATTATTTTTGCATTGGCTTGTTGTTGTTCCATTCTGATTTTCATGGTTTCAAGAGAGCGCATCAACAACCAAGCAGTATTTGGAGAAGGTAGATTACCAAAAAAGGTTCTTAAGACTTTAACTCTTTGAATTAAATGCTTACTGCCTGAAACTGCTCCAGCAATTAAATCACTATGACCTGCAATATATTTGGTGGCAGAATAAATCACTAAATCAGCTCCAAGCTCTAATGGGTGTTGCCATATGGGTCCCATATAGGTATTATCTACTACGAGCAATACTTTATTATCATCTTTACTTATACCTTTTGCAATCTCACTACACATAGTTAAAGAAAATAAATGATTGGTAGGATTTGCAGGAGTTTCTACATAGATCATTTTCATATGATCTTTCAAAGGATGTGCGTTAATTTTTTGAAGGATATCATCTTTAGTATCATTGGGTCCGAAAGGAATTCCTTCTATTCCAAATGCAGTTAACACATGCTGAATAAAATGATGTGTGCCACCATAAATAGGTGCACTATACACAAATAAAGAGCCTGGTTTTAAAAATTCAAAAAATACAGTAGATATAGCACTCATACCACTATTAAAACAGGCGCAATCCTCTGCAGCATCCCAAATTTTTAATCTGTCTTCCAATATTTCTACATTGGGATTATTTAATCTACTATATATTAAGCCTACATTTTCTAATGCATTTTTTTCTCTTAACCCATATGCAACTTCAAAAAAAGCTTTTCCTTCCTCTGCTTTATTAAATACAAAAGTGGACGTCTGGAAAATGGGACATTTAATGGCACCTTGACTCCATTCTTTGTCATAGCCTGCTGTCATCATTAAACTTTCTGGTTGCATATCATGTAGATTTATATATTCTAAATAAATAAAAAAATAATAGGTTTTGGAAATTCAATACGCTAATCTACAGCTTTCCCATCTCACTATCCATCCAAATCAATCTTTTTTTAATCCATGATTTTAAGAAATCTACTTCTTCTTGATGGCTATTCCCGACAAAATTATTAAACGGCAATTTAACCCCTAAGATTCTCCATCTATCAAAATGCCTTTCAATACTTTTAGTATTCTTCAATATAATGATGTGCTGATCGATTGTTTGCATAATATTATTTTCACTCAATTTATTGGCCCTTAGAGAGGACCATCGAGCCTTAAGTAGATCTGTGAAATTGGGATCGGAAAGCAATCTCTTCCACCAAAAATGGATAAGCCAGCCATCGTTAGAATAAAAATTATTGAAATTAAACATCCAAGTAGAAGCATTATTAAAAGCCGCCCTATCATCATTCCCAAATCCTAGATTAAAATCCCAAATAGGGCCCATTTTTAGTTTACCCAACCTTTCTTTATGCATAAAGGTACTTAGCCTGTATGCATCTGGATTATAAGCAAACTCGTTTAAAATCAAAAAATCAATAAAGCTATTGATATCAATATAATTCTGATAGCCATTGATTGGATCTTTATAATTATCACTTAATAAGGCATCTTCGAAATTTGAAAAATAAGTTTGTACATATTTTTTTTGCGCGTTTACAATCTCATCATTTTTTGGATACTCATACATGATGTAGGTTTCTGCACCTTTTTTTATACCATATGCAGGGTAAGTCAATTTATTGCCATTTGGATCATATTGTGATCTAAAGCCCAGCATTTCTGTATAAGTCGCATCAGCATCCCAGCCAACCATTCTATTATCTCCAGAAGATTTATCTATTTTAAAAATATACCCCCCAGATACAGCACTTCCTGCAATATCGGTGTTAGCCATCTTTGTTATATTCACCCTATTCTTATCTCTTTTAATTTTTTCCATTAATACGTATAAACCAAGATATTGTCCATCTATATTTAAATGAACATATTTTGTTTTTGCTGCATACATGCCTATTTGATTGGACAAGTCATAAATAAGTGTATTTCTAATGAGTGCCTTATCGTTTGCCGGCGCATATAATATAAAATCAGATTCTCTAGAAAAATCCATAATAACACTATCTGTATCATTATCTGCAGCATCTCTTAACTCAATGCCATATGATTTTTGATCAAATAAACGAAAGGATGTTGACCCTCTATACTCAATACCAATATTAGATTTAAAAACGATAGTATCCCCCAATTGTATTTGCATGATCGATTGAACTTTAGGTTCATTCACAATTGTATTCCCTTTTGTGCTAATATATACTGTTGGAACTTTATTGATAAAATTGGTTACTGGAGACCAAAATGCATTTTTTGGAAAAGTGTCGATTGGCTTATACTCTAATGGCGGAGGTATAAACGTTATCTCTTTTTTCTGACATGCAAAAAGAGACAAAACAATCACAATAAACAATAGATTCTTCATAGAGTATTAAAAATAAGTAAAATCCTGCTACAAAGTATTGATCATCTCCACTTCCTCTTCTTTCACTAATTGAATTGTTGGTTTCTGAACTACTTTTGTTTTATTCAAAGAATATATCAAAGAAGCCGTAATAGAACAAAAAGCCATCACTCCGGTCATTGGTAAAGCAGTTTGATTATGCAATACACTTACCATGGCAGACATAAAAGCACCAAAACTCATTTGAATAAAGCCCATTAAAGCAGAAGCACTTCCTGCATTATGTCCAAAAGGAGCCATCGATAATGCAGATGCATTTGGAAAAATAAATCCTTGACAACTTAAAAATAAGAACACCAATAAAACAGTCGAATACAATTCTGACATACCCAATATTGCTGTGCTTACTAAAATAATGGCTATTACCATTTGAAAATACAAGGCAGCTTTGATAATTTGTTCTGAGTTAAATTTCTTTAATAAAACACTATTTAACTGACTTGACCCAATTAAACCAGAAGCAACAAACGCAAATACCCACCCATAATGCTGTTGAGTAACTTTAAAGAATTCAATAAATACAAATGGAGACCCACTAATGAACGCATACAAACCAGCTGAAGCAGTAGCACCTGAAAAAGTATATAAAGCAAATTGCGGATGTTTTATGATTGTTGTAAAATTGGAAAGAATGGCTCTAGGTTTTAAAGAAAAAGTGGGATCAGGCCCTTTACTATCAGGTAATAAAAAATAAATCCCAGCAATAATAAATCCAATGACTACAATCAGCATTCCAAATATAAACCTCCAACCTAAATAAGTATTGATAAAACCTCCCAAGGTGGGTGCAATGATAGGAGAAACTGCAATGACTAACATTAAAGTAGAGAATACCTTAGCATTGTCTTTAACATCAAATAAATCACGCACCATAGCTCTGGATGCTACCATACCCACACAGCCGCCTAAGGCCTGAAAAAATCTAAATAATATCAAAGTCTCTACTGACATTGCTGTTGCACAAGCAAATGAAGAAATAGCATACAAACTTAATCCGAAGTATACTGGTTTTTTTCGTCCAAATCGCTCTAATAAAGGGCCATATAATAACTGACCTATTGAAATACCTATAAAAAAAGAAGATAATGAAAGTGTGACGGTAGCAACCGAGGTTTTTAACCCAGTAGCAATAGAAGAGAATGCCGGCAAATACATGTCAATTGACAAGGGTCCAATAGCCGACATCAATCCTAAAATTATTATTAAATAAAAATTGGATTGTTTTTTAGATCTGTTCATCCAACAAAGATACTTATTTAGTACTTCTAAACCTTTTCTTAAAATTGTACATTAATGTTAAGTTCCAATCTAAGTTCCTGCTTCCTGAAATATTACTACGTATTTCCTTATTATATAAATACATAAAGGAGAATGGCGACTTTTTACTTGCTAAAACAACATTTCCAGTTAAATAAAATCCATCAGCCTTATCGATTTGCAAATAATAAGCTTGTGGGCTGAAACTCAGCAAATGATTGGATCCTATCTTTATTCCAGAAAATGAACTTATTAAGTTCACGAAATGTGAAGAAATAGGTCCATCAGTTTGTAAACCATTTGCATGTAAGTAATATAACCCTAATGAAATATGTTTGTTTATATTATAACTAGGCGCAAGTTCTGTTGCCACAAATCTTCTTGTTTGTGTAATTGTCCAAGTTTTTCCATTCTCTGAAATGGTTCTTAAAGCAAAATTAAATGCAGGATGCGCTCCCACTCTAAAATTAAATTTTTCTCCTTCGATTAATTTATATCTCAACCATAAAACTGTCCCCCCTTTTCTTCCATCAAAAGCAAATCTCACATCTGGATCAATACTAAATTTGCCACTTTTAGAAAAAGAACCAATAAAATTAAATGCAGGTTCGTTTAAAGAAAAAGTGGGTATAATGGAAATACCGTTATTGGTAATACCAATACTACCTGCAGCAACATAAGGTTTACTGGTTGAATCTTGAGCATATGCTACTCTACTGAAAAAAAATGTTATAATTAAAAAACAGAACTTAAAAATTTTCATGGTGCAAAATTACCGAAAATTAACGGTAAAACAAATACAATAAAGACTGCCCAACAAAAATAGACAGGTAAAAATATACCCACAATCTCTTCCACTTCATGCACAGAAACGCTAGATTTTTGAAACAGTAGTAACTTTCTAGTGACCAAAAATAAATGTATGAAAATCAAAACATCTGCTCCAATAACAGCTACTCTATTTGCAGATAATCCAAACTCCACTAATCTAAAAATAATTGCATACAAAGCAACACAATTGATCAAAATGGTTATACTAGATAATAACAATAAAGTATATAATTGAAATGTATGTTTCCCTTTCTTGGTCATTTCAGATAATGAGAAAATAATTAAAGCCATCACACCAATTAATAAGGCATTAAAAACCAATAAAAATTCTCTGTCTTTTGAAGGATTTTTCCCAGTAAATATAATTCCAAAAACAAAAAGTATCAACATCAATGTAACAATTGGAGTAAACATTTTTGCAATGATGGGAGAAATTTTATTAACTACTTGAGGATTATTTTGAACGATATAGGTTGAAATGATAGGTATAGAAGGAAGCCCCCAAACTAAGACATAAAATTGAATGATATTATTAGTTTCAATTCCTATTAATTTAAATAAACCCATAGTCATTGCCATGAATAAAAATCCAGCTATTAAAATCACTAAAGACATAATTGCTATGTCTCCAGTAAATCTTAAATAAGCAATCCCTTTCTTAAAATTAGCAACTGAACTTCCAATAAACACATAACCTACTAAAATCCAAACCAAAATTGGTAAATGAACAATGATTAAATCGTTTGACAGTAAAGCAAAAGAGGCAGGTAACCAATTGATATATAAAACAGCAATAACAATTGCAATTGCAGGAACAATTAATTTAATCCATGATTGATTATTTTTCCAATTGAAATAAATCATCAGAATAGGAAAGAAAATAAAACTGATATATTTTTGATAGAACAAATCTTCTCTTTCACCTTGAAACTGAGGAATTTTTGCTATTAATCCAGCAACAAGAATTGAAAATCCTATCCAAAGTAATTCATTCTTTTTACCCCATTGAAAATCTTCCATATGATTGCTTTCCATATTATTGGCTTTAAGCTATTTATTAACTAGTAGCAATCTACACATATTATATAAGCTCATAGTATATATTATGACAAATGGAGTATAAATCCATACAAAAGGTAAAAAAAAATCCCTACTGAAAAACAGCAGGGATTTTAAGATATTATAAAAATAAATACTATTTCCAGTATTGGTCTAAAATTTTAATAAAGTTACCTGAAACGTCATATTTGATTTGCAAAAAAGAATAAGGGGATTCAAAATTAGCTAAAAAATAAGGTCCAAAATTATTGATTGTTACTTGAAATTGTTTTAACTGGTAACTTAATTGCAAATATGAGTACTTTGATAAATCTCCTAAATGAGCTAATTCTAAATCAAACTTTTTTTCTGCAACTTCAATATCAAAAGGAAAATTCATACTTGTACATTAAATTATTGTACAAAATTAGAATTTGTTTGATAAAGTATTTGACATTAAAATGTGATATTTGTAAATAAATGAAAATTTAACATATTCACTTAATTACTATACAATTTAAATAATTGTGCCTTTGAATTTATGGATAATTTCTTATAAATGTTCTTAATATGAGACCTAACAGTATCAATTGTTATAAAATACTTATTCGCAATCTGTAAATAAGTTAACCCATCTAAAATACCGTTGACAACTTCTTGTTCCCTACTACTTAAATTAGGCATTTTGGGTTTTTTGAAACTAGTGAAAATTTTTCTTGCAATTTTAGGTGTCATATAAGCACCGCCATTTTTTACAGACTCCAGTACCTCAAAAATATTATCATTAAAACTCTGTTTATCAATATATCCTAATGCCCCAAACTCTAAGCATTTATAAATGGTATCCACATCGTCTTTAATGCTATTCATAATTATATAAATATTAGGATACTTATTCAAAATGATAGGAATTGCATCAATTCCATTGGTTCCGGGTAAATTAATATCTAATAATAAAATATCAGTCGGTTCATTGGTTAAGAGAAATTCATTGAGAGTAAAAAATGATTTACTACATTGATAAGATTCTAATTCGTTAATCTTTTTTTGTAAAAACTGTGCCAAAGTAAAATCATCTTCAATAATAGAAACTTGTAAAGACATATAGAGGTTTTTAATTATTAATTAAGTTAAGTTCAATTTGGATCAACAAACCATTGCCTTCTGGATTAATGTTAAAATCTATAAAACCTTTAATCCTATTCACTCTTTTTCTGATATTGGTTATTCCATTACCCTTATTTTCAAGATTTTTTGTACTATTTATAATTCCATCATCTTTAATTAATATAAATAATTGATTTTCAATTTGACTTATTGTATAAATAACATTTTTTGCATTTGAATGTTTTAAAATATTCTGATTAATTTCATAAATAATCAATTTCAAATCTCTGTATTTATAATTACTTATTTCTAAATTCTTGGTCAAATTATTAATAAATTTAAATTCGATATTTGATTTATTAAAAAAAATTCTTGATTGCTCAATTATGTCATCAAATACTTGAATGATATTGATTTTTTCATACGTAAAAGTATTAATGTAAGTCCTAATACTATATAAAGCTTCTGATATATAATTAATAAGATTAGCGTTTTTTTTCAAAACAGCATCATCATTAATGATAAACAAAGCTCTGGTTAAAACAGTTCCAATATCATCATGTAAATCCATGGCAATATCAGATTTAATTTTATTAATTCTTTTATTATTATAATACAATATAAACGTAGTCGAAGATATTAAAATAATTACAAAGATAAATAGTATATACTTTAATTTAACAGAATCAAAGAAATTTGTATATTGATTTACATTGATTGTGTCAAAATTTATAAGGTTACCAACTTCATCTACTCCTCTAATATAAATTCTGTGCATGCCATCATTCAAGTTATACATATACAAATAGGAAGTTCCTAATAGAGGTATCCAGGGTCGATCATCAATTTTATATTCAAAACTGCATGATTTAAATTTTTCTAATTGCTCCATTGAAAAGTATAACTCTAAATAATAATTATTTGTGTTGTATTCTATTAATTTGGACTTAATATAATTTTCATACTTAATACCTTTTGAACTATAAAAACTATAACCCATTACTTTACCTTTAAGCTCCTTAGAACCAAGATTAAATAAATCAGCAGAAATTATATCATACCCATTTAAACCTCCAAAGATCAGTTGACCATTATTGAGCTTAGCGGCTGATTTAAAATTATACTCTTGATTAACTAAACCATCTTTTGAATTAAATTTTATAAATTTATTATATTGATTATTTAGAAAATAAACCCCATTATAACTACTTATCCAAACTTTATTATGATTATCAATTAAAATAGTGGTTAATTTAGCATTATCGAACTTGCTTAAATTGAATAATTCAATAATTTTATTTGTTTTTAAATCTAATTCAGCGGCCCCATTCTCAGATATATACCATAATGAAGAATTACCATTTTTCCTCAAAATTGCAATATCAGAAATATCTACTCCATTTATATTAACTTTTTTATACAGTGTCTTAGTTGTATGATTGTATGTATAGAGTCCACTAGATGTACCAATGTAAACTATTTTAGCAATCGAATCCAGTAAAATAGTTTTAACTACTGCATTTGAATTATTTAAACTTATAACTGAAGAGGTATTTTTTTTATAATTATACAAAATCACTGCCCCTCTTCTCCCTATGAATAAATGATCTTTAATTAAATAGTCAATACTTGTAATGGCTTTATACAATTTAACTGTATCAATATCTTTAGTGACAATATTATTTAAAATTTTATTATTTAAATCGATTTTCTTTACCCCTCCTCCCTCAGAAGTTGCATAAACAGTCTTTCCAATTAAAATTGCATCATAAATTGGCACAATGCTATTAGTTAATGCGGTAAACTGATTCGTCTTTAAATTGTATAAATGAGATTTTGGAAAGCCAAATAAAAGCAGTTCGTCTTTATTATATGGAATTATTTTTCTTCTTATATTAATATATTCAGGAGATTGCACAGCTGAGTCTGAAAAAGATATTGCCTTTTTATCTATATTCAGAACTTTAATCACTCCTTGATTTGTTCCAAAAATTATACTATTAGGAGATAAATAAATAGCTGTATTAATTTCGTAATTTTTTGTTTTACTCAGATTAAACTGAACTAATTCATCGTCGTTTTCTAAATAAAGTTTTTTCCTAGACTTTACTATAATTTTCTCAGTGTCTGAAATAGGTAATAAAAAAGAAATATTTTCATTATTTTTTATATAGTTGCTTTTTACAAATTGATCGTTTTTGTCAATTTCATATAACTGTAATTTGTTAATAAAAAACAATCGATCATTTAAATGTATAAATCTATTATTAAAGCCATCTGGCTCAATATTGTATTTTTTTTCAATTACCCATTTTTTTTTGTTTATTTTAAAAATTCCTTTATTTGTAAACGAAATAAGTAAATAATCTTTTGAATAAAAAGTCATTTTTGGTTCATTATCTCTATCATTTGCATACTGAACAAGTAGTTTTAAGTCAATTTTTGATTTAGCCCCTATTTCATATGAATATATACTTGCATTTTTAGTAAGTATAAATGCTTTATTATGATCCTCTATAAAAAAACTTACAACTGGCTTATTGGTAACCTTTGAATAGGACAAGTTTAATGAATTAAGTTCCATTAAGCCACTATCCTTGAATATTAGAAATATTTTTTCATTTTCTAAATAAAGCTCTTTGATTGAACTATTGGTGGTTTGATAATCTCCAAGATTTATTTGTATATAGTTCACCCCGTCAGATACATAAACACCTGTATTTGTTGCTAACCAAATTCTACCTGAATTGTCTTTTTTTAAATCAAATACGTTACCATAAGAAAAATTATCTCTAATATCTTGAGCAACAAGATTTGAAGCTACAATAAAGCTGAAAAAAAATAAATAAATACTTTTTCTAAGTAAATTAGATAACAATGTAAGTGTTTTTCCAAATATAATTTTTTTTTGAATATAAAGCATTAAAAATGAAGCTATATTCGCTTCTCAAAGAAAGGATCCATGAAACCTAAAGCTTACTTAGTACCCATTTTTATAACAATTTCATGTTCAATAAGTATTCCCTTATTTGCTCAATTAGATACAGTTTTAGTCACTGCACAGAAAAGAACTGAACTTTTACAAAAAGTGCCTCTTGCAGTAAGTTCACTCAGTAGTAAACAAGTAGAGGCCTATAGAATTTGGAATATTAAAGACATCAGTGGCATTATACCCAATGTATATAGTGCAGATCCTGGAGATGGAAGAGATGTAAACGCCATAAGGGGTATTGCAACAACTTCATATGACCCCTCTACGGCAGTTTACATTGACGGAGTCAACCAATTCAATTTAGATTCCTATATCCCTAACTTATTTGATGTGGAGAGAATAGAGATTCTAAGGGGTCCGCAGGGAAGTTTATACGGAAGAAATGCGATGGGAGGTGTCATCAATATCATTACGAAACAGCCCAATAACTATACAAGTGGATCAGCGGAATTGAATTGGGGAAATTATGGCCAGAAAAGATTGAACATGAATATTAAAACGCCCATTTTAAAAGATAAATTATTGATTGGAGCGAGTGGATTATATAATACTAGAGATGGTTTTTATCAAAACCAATTCAATCAGTTGCCTTATGATCGTCAAAATGGGATTTCAGGAAATTATTTTTTGAAATACATCGTTAATAAACAATGGACGATTAGTTTTAACACAAAACACAGAGATCAAGAGAACAAAGGAGCATTTCCATTAATACTTGGGGTAGAAGAAGCTTTCAAAAATCCATTCTTATTAAATCAAAATGCCACCACTACTATGATAGATAAAACGATCAACAGCGCTTTATCAATTGTATACAATGGAAATAATTATCAATTCAGTGCTCAAACAGCTTATCAGAAAAACTATAGATACTATACCAACCCCATTGATGGTGATTTCTCCCCTTTAGATGCCGTTACAGTAGTCAATAATTATGGAAAAGACTGGAATCAAATGGCTGTTTGGACCCAAGATCTTAAATTGAATTCTGTAAATAACCAATCATTGAAATGGACAATGGGTGCTTATTTATTCTCACAAAACGCCCCTACTCAACAAGGCACATCTTTTGGCGCTGATGCTTATTTGATGGGAATTGAAAATAGTAATTTCACCTTAATCAATACAACAAGCATCAAAAGAAAAGGAATTGCAATCTATGGTCAAGCTACCTATGCAATTTCGACTAAATTAAATGCAACAGCTGGGATTAGAAGAGATTTTGAAAAAATTCAACAATCTGTTGCTGGATCTTTATTAATGAGCGATAATAAGGTAATTTATGAAACACAGCCACTCATCACAAGAACAACTAATTTTGGTGCACTATCGCCTAAACTAGGTTTAGATTATCAATTCTCCTCAAAGCAAATGGCATTTATTAATTATAGTAAAGGTTTTAGACCAGGTGGCTTGTCCCCGCTAAGTGCTGATCCATCTCAACCGCCATTAATCAGATATAAACCAGAATATAGCAACAATTTTGAGTTGGGCATTAAAAATACTTTATTCCAAAATCATGCTAGATTAAACCTTACTTTATTTTACACACAATTGGTAGATGCTCAAGTACCTACTTTAGTTCTGCCTGACGCCATTACCATTATACAAAATAGAGGTAAATTAAATAGCAAG
>CANHUW010000041.1 GCA_947463975.1 Bacteroidota bacterium | reverse complement strand
CCCCATCGCATTTAAATCTGCCATAGATCTAATTGTATAGTTTCTAAGTAACCTCCAATAATAATCATAGATCAATATATCATCAAAAGCAGCATTCCCTAATTTATGCGCAAACCAGATATTTTCTTTGACAATAACATCTTCATTATTCCTACAGAAAACGGTGGTTTGATCTTCATGGAGTCCAATACTCACTAAATGCTCATCAATGTAATGGTATTGGTAACCTTTGGTAAGCAATTGAATATAATAATCAACATCTACCAGCCAAATGTACGATTCGTCATATCTAATGCTAATATCTTTTCGAAGCATTGTATTACTGGGAGGTCCAATTACATTCGCTCTCAAAATATGATGGGGCCTTTTAGACATATCTTTTAGCAAACTCTTGATCGCTTGCAAAGTAATCACTTGACCATCGGGTTGAATAGCAGTGTTTTTGCAAAAGACAAAACCAATAGATGCATTGGAAGAAAAGGCATTTAAAAAAGTAGAAAGGGCCTTGTCAGATTCCAGCCAATCATCTTGATGTAATAACATATAATAGTCCCCACTTGCCTTATCTAAGGCATTATTCCAGTTAGATGGGCTCTTTAAAGCAGGAGCATTATGATAATATTTGATTTCTACCTGAGAAATATAAGGCTGAATTGCTAATTTTAGGTCCGAACTAGGGGAATCGTCCGAAAGGATGATTTCTACATTTTTATGGTCCTGTTTAAGAATTGACTGAATAGCCCTTAAAACATATTCAGGTTTTTTATAAACAGGTATACAAATAGAAATTTTTGGTTCAGACATGAAAAGCATTCATTAATGATTATTACAAATATACTAAAGGGGATTAGAAAAAGATGGATTCAATCCTCTGAAAAACCAAGATTCGATCAAGTATCCTGGTTGGCTACTCGTCTTCTAAAAAATCAGGAAGATCAACAGCTTAAAAAGAGAGATTTTAAATACTTCACACTTCATTATATTAGACCCTATGAAGTACTAAAAACTTATAAAGAAATATTTGTAGAAGAGATTTATAAATTTGAAACTACAAAGTCCCATCCAGTAATTTTGGATTGTGGTGCTAATATTGGAATTAGTACTATTTATTTTAAAACCATTTACCCCAATGCTATTGTACATGCTTTCGAGCCAGATGCAGCATTGTTTGAGATACTTTCTACAAATATTCATGTCAATCAATTTAAACAGGTAGAATTACACAAGGCAGCCATTTGGACGGAACATACTACCCTTTCATTTGACAATAAGGGTTCTGAAGCTAGCCATATAGATACAACAGGTCAATCAGATAATAAAGTTGAAGCTATAAAATTATCTAGCATCTTAGCTAATTTAGACTCAGTGGATTTTTTGAAGATGGATATTGAAGGAGCAGAATACGAAGTGGTAAAAGACTGTGCACCCTATTTATATAAAATTGAAAACTTTTTTTTAGAGTATCATGGCAAGGCCAATGAAACACATCAATTAATCGAATTATTAAAAATAGTTGAAGCTGCTGCCTTTAAAGTATATATCAAAATGGCAGCCGACAATTTACATCAACCATTTTTCCAAAAAGATACTGGTACTATTTACGATGTTCAATTAAATATATTCTGCTATAAGTAATTTAAAATTATGCAAGATCAAATAAGTGTCATCATCCCTTGTTATAACGACGGGAAATATATTCAAGAAACCATCAATAAACTAAAAGAACAGACATATGCTGCTCATGAAATTATTGTTGTAAACGATGGCTCAACAGATGCTTATACCTTAGAAGTGTTAGGAGTTTTAGAGAATGATCCTTTGGTAAGGGTTTTACATAAAGAAAATGGCAGAATGAGTGCTGCTAGAAACTATGGAGTTAAACATGCCAAAGGAAATGTCATTGTTACATTAGATGCTGATGATTATTTTGACAATAGCTTTTTTCAAAAAGGGATAACCATTTTACAAAACGAGCCCAACACTGGAGTAGTAAATAGTTATATCCAATACTTTGGCAATAAAACAGATAAGTCAAGACCTAGAGGAGGAAATGCATTTAATTTTTTATTCTCTAATCAAAGCTCTGCCTGTGCCATGATTAGAAGAGCAGCTTGGGACCAGGTGGGCGGATACGATGAATCAATGACACTAGGTTACGAGGATTGGGAATTTTACATTAGAATCACTAAGGCACATTGGCAGGTGCATCTAATTCCAGAATATTTATTATTCTATAGACAAACCGACAAGTCTACTTTAAAAAATCAGACCCACCCCAACAGACAAAAAATTATTGCTTATATATTGGAAAAACATAAAGATTGGTATGCAACTTGCTTAACTGAGTTGATAGATCAAAAACAGGTTATCTATACAGAAAGCCGTATTTCTTATCAAACCATCTGGAAGCTATTGAAGAATAGACTTATAGGTAAGTATAAATAATAATATATTTGTACTATGGGCATTATTCAAAAACAAGGCATTAAGTCATCCTATTATATATTTTTAGGATTCTTGATTGGTGCCATTAATTTATTGGTATTGTTCCCCATGTTCTTTAACAAAAATGATCAAGGCTTGGTGAGAGCCATGATTGATATTGGTGCTACACTATCTGTTTTTTGTACTTTAGGAACACTTCCTGTAGTGTATAAATTTTTCCCATTTTACAATCACTATTTAGGAAAAGAAAGAAACGAGCTTCCTTTTTTAACATTGATCATCAACTTGATTGGATTTGGCATATTGTTAATGATTGGCTGGAGCAATAAAGATTTTATCATTCGAAAATTGGGCAAGTCTCCTAGCCTAGCGAATTATTTTTCATATATCTATCCTTATACATTTTTTTTATTATTATTTTATTGGCTAGAAGCATTTGCCTGGGGATTACACAAAGGTGTTCTAACAAATTTTTTGAGAGAAACCAGCATTCGTATTTTAACAACGGTTTTAATTTTCCTTTTTGGATTTCACTTAATTAATTTGGATCAGTTTATTGGCTTATTTAGCTGCGTATACTTGATCCCTATGTTATTCCTTTTATATACGTTAATCAAAACAAAGGAGTGGTCGTTTAGAACATTTACAATAAGTAGTGTTACTAAAAGATTAAAAGGGAGGATGATCAGTTTCGCCTTATTTGTTTTTGCAGGTCAATTTTTTAATTTACTGGCAAGAACCAATGATACATTTATGATTGTTGGCTTAAAAGGTCTGAGTGATGCAAGCATCTTTGCCATTGCAACCTATGTTTCAGCAATATTAGAAATCCCTCAAAGAAGTTTAACGGCTATTAGCATCCCAATTTTAGCTAAATCATGGAAGGACAAAGATTTTGCTAACATCAAACATATCTATCACAAAAGCGTATCCAATTTACTAGCTGTGGGTTTATTATTGTTTGGACTTATATGGTTGAACATCGGAAACCTAGTTGCTTTCTTAAATTGGATCAGCCATAAGCAAGGTGGTGGATATGATGCTATAGTGAATTTAGCTTTCATAATGGGCTTGGCCAAATTAATTGATTTAGCCACTGGCGTAAATGCGCAAATTATTGGCACATCTAATTATTGGAAATTCGATTTCTTGACCAATGTGCTTTTTGTGGTAGTCTCTATTCCTTTGAACTTTTACTTAATAAAACATTACGATTTAACCGGCCTAGCATTGTCTAATTTGATCGCTTACACTTTATACAATAGTGTGCGCTTCGGATTTTTGTATTTTAAATTCGATTTACAACCCTATACATGGAAACATGGTATTTTCTTAATGTCGAGTATTGGCTTAATGCTTTTAGTGCATCAAATCCCTGCTCCAGAAAATTTTGTTGCTAATATTATAGTACAGTCTTTAAGTTATGGAATTGGCTTTTATTTATTAGCAAGATGGGTTAATCCTGCTCCTGAGATTTTTAACTACTTTAATGATTTCTTTACAAAGAAATTGCCTTCTATCTTTAAGAAAAACTAAGGCTTACTTAATAATTTTAAAAATAAAGCCAAGCCTTGTTTTTTAGCTTCTGTAAATTTGTAGCTAATGTTTTGCGTATAATATTTCTTAAGGTCGTATACTTTTTCTTTATCGTCTATCTTGGCAATTACATCATCTATATGGTTGACCCCATATGCATTGGCTTGATCAAAAAGCTGCATAAAATCTTCAGGAATGGGCTTATTGGAAATCCATGTAGCAAAAACAAAAGGTAGTCCAGTATAATTTTTCCAAGCTTCTGCTAAATCATATACATAGGGAAATCTTTTTTGAGCAACCAATGCCCTGTCTCCAATAATCACACCGGCAGTAGTTCCGCCAATATGTTCTATATAAGATTCATCAGCCTGTATCCATTCCACCTCTTTTTCCCAAAATAATGCTACCATCAGCCTTGCTAATTGTACAGAAGTTCTACTTTGGTGATCCAAATAGATTTTTTCAATCTGCTCCATAGGCACTTCACTAAAAATAGCCACCGAAGCCACTTCTCCTTCCGCACCAATGCAATATTCGGAAATATAATGTGGATCTTTTAATAATGGAATCACTGCTACCGGCACAAGACCAATATCAATGGTGTCATCCAACAAAGCTTTGGCAATCTTTGCAGGATAATCCTTTACCAGTTCAATCTGTTCCATAAGGCCAGATTGCTCAATTCCCAGTAAAAAAGGGCGAGTATTTAAATAACTTACGGCCCCTATGCGCCATCTCTTGCTCAATTGAATTAACTTTGCGCAAAGAAAACCATTTTTTTTGATATGTCACAACTTACCTCTATCTCTCCTATTGATGGTCGTTATCATAAGCAAACAGCCAATTTAGGCGCTTATTTTTCAGAATATGCATTAATCAAGTACAGGGTATTAGTAGAAGTGCATTATTTTTTGTTTTTAGCAGATAAGAAATTTTTCAAAGTAACCCCTACTTTAAAAAAAGCACTACTTGCTGTGGTAGATAATTTTTCAGAAGCAGATGCTTTAAAAATTAAAACAATTGAAGCAACTACCAACCACGATGTAAAAGCTGTGGAATATTTTTTAAAGGAAGTATTAGATGCTCATAAAGCAAGTGATTTAAAAGAATGGATTCATTTTGGATTAACGTCTCAAGACATTAACAATACTGCTATACCATTAAGTTGGAAAGAAGCAATGGAGCATCAAGTATTGCCAGCATATATTAATTTGCAAAATACATTATACCAATTAGCGAAGCAATGGAAGAAAGTTCCTTTATTGGCCAGAACACATGGACAAGCTGCATCTCCAACTAGCTTGGGAAAAGAGATCATGGTATTTGTAGAAAGACTACATCATCAAATTGAATTATTTGTATCAGTACCCTATGCTGCAAAGTTTGGTGGAGCTACGGGTAATTTCAATGCGCATCATATTGCTTATCCTAAAAAGAACTGGGTAGCTTTAGGGAATGAATTTGTAGAAGACATTTTAGGATTGCAAAGAATGCAATTCACAACGCAGATCGAACATTATGATCATTTTGCTGCACAATGTGATAATTTAAAAAGAATCAATAATATTTTAATTGACTTCTCAAGAGATATATGGACTTACATTAGCATGGACTACTTTAAACAACAAACTAAAAAAGGAGAAGTTGGCTCGAGCGCTATGCCGCATAAAGTAAATCCTATCGATTTTGAAAATGCAGAAGGCAATCTAGGAATGGCCAATGCAATCTTGGAACATTTAGCAGCAAAATTGCCTATTTCAAGATTGCAAAGAGACCTAACAGACTCAACTGTTTTAAGAAATATTGGTGTCCCTGTGGGTCATATTACCATTGCAATTAATTCTTTAGAGAAAGGATTAGGAAAACTTATCTTGAATGAAGTAAAAATTCAAGAAGATTTAGAGAATAACTGGGCAGTGGTCGCAGAAGCTATTCAAACCATTTTGCGTCGTGAGAAATACCCTAATCCATATGAAGCATTAAAAGATTTGACAAGAGGAAATAGCAAGATTGATAAAAAATCGATGCATAAATTTATTGACGGATTAAAAGTATCTGCAACTTTAAAGACAGCGTTGAAAAAAATTACCCCTCAAAATTATACCGGCATTACAGCAGATTATTAATCCTCTGATGATTTTTCTGAAGCCTCCTCTGAACCTGGTTTAGTGGAGGTTTTCTTTTTATAGGGCTCTTTTTTAGCGAGTAAACTATGAATAGGATGCATCCCCTGTTTTTCAATAGCCAAAGACAAAACTTCTGCGGTTGCTTGTGCATCGCCCCAAGCTCTATGTCTCCCCTGAATACGAATACCTAAATCTCTTGTCAAAGAACCCAATCCATATTTGGCTAAACCTGGAAATACTTTTCTACTTAATTTAATCGTACAAAGTTTGGGGGCACTCCAATTAAAACCTGCTCTATCCATATGAAAGTGCACAAAAGAATAATCAAAGCTTACATTGTGTGCCACAAAAACTCTTCCATTGAGTAAATTATAAATCTGAGGGGCAACTTCCTCAAATAAAGGTGCTTGAGCCACCATCTCGTCACTAATACCTGTCATGCCCACAATAAATGGGGGGATCTTTTGCATTGGGTTCACTAATGTGCTGTATTTGCCAGTTACTTCAATGCCATTGTGAATGACAATAGCAATCTCTGTAATGCCATGGGTACTTGGCATTCCTCCTGTGGTTTCAATATCTACAATAGCAAATTCCATAAAGGTCCAAGTTCGGATTTTTTAGTCAAAAATACCTTGCAGGTTTTCCTTATTTTTGCAACTAATTATAGGTAAAGCATTTAAGCATGGAATTGAGTAAAAATTTTAACCCGGCAGAAGTAGACAGCAAATGGTATCAACATTGGGTAGATCGTGGATATTTTCACAGTGAACCAAATGATAAACCTGCTTATACAGTGGTCATTCCTCCACCCAATGTGACAGGGGTACTCCATATGGGTCATTGCTTAAATAATACCATACAAGATATTTTAGTACGACGTGCAAGAATGCAAGGAATGAATCCTTGTTGGGTGCCAGGAACTGACCACGCTTCTATCGCAACAGAAGCAAAAGTGGTGGCGATGTTAAGAGAAAGGGGTATCGCAAAATCTTCTTTAACAAGAGAGGAGTTTTTAGGATATGCTTGGGAATGGAAAGAAAAATATGGTGGCATCATCTTACAACAATTAAGAAAGATGGGTTGTAGTTTGGATTGGGAAAGAACTTCTTTCACCATGGATCCAGCTTATTACGAATCTGTAATTAATGTATTTGTTGATTTATACGAAAAGGGAAAGATTTATCGTGGAAAGAGAATGATCAACTGGGATGTAAGAGCCAAAACAGCATTGAGTGATGAAGAAGTAATTCATAAAGAAGTCAATGGCAAGATGTATCATATCCGATACAAATTAGATATCCCTGGTGACGAGTATATTACCATCGCTACTGTAAGACCTGAAACTATTTTTGGAGACACTGCCATTTGTGTACACCCTAAGGATGACCGATACAAACATTTGGTGGGCAAATTTGCTTTTGTTCCCATGATCAATCGTCGTATTCCCATTATTGCTGATGATTATATCGATATCGAATTTGGAACTGGCGCATTGAAAGTAACACCTGCCCATGATATCAATGACTTTAACTTAGGACAAAAACATGGTTTAGAAGTGATTGAAACATTGAACGAAGATGGCACTATGAACGATGCTGCTCCTATGTATATTGGAAAAGACAGAATAGACGTAAGAAAAATAATAGCAACAGATTTAGAAGCGAGTGGTAATTTAGTAAAGCTAGAAGACTATGTAAACCAGGTAGGTTTTAGCGAAAGAACAGATGCTATAGTGGAGCCAAGATTAAGTTTGCAATGGTGGGTGGATATGAAAAAATTAGCAGCTCCTGCATTAGAAGCAGTGATGAGTGATGAGATACAATTTCATCCAGCTAAATTTAAAAATGTATACCGTCATTGGATGGAAGGTATCAAAGATTGGTGTATCAGTAGACAATTATGGTGGGGACATAGAATACCAGCATGGTATGACGAAGAAGGCAATGTATATGTAGCCAAGAGCGAAGAAGAAGTTAGAACAAAATTTCCAGCAACAAAAGGGAAAACATTAACACAGGATGCGGATTGTTTAGACACTTGGTTTAGTAGTTGGTTATGGCCAATTGAAGTGTTTAAAGGCATGTCTAATCCTAATAATGAAGAAATCAATTATTACTACCCTACCAGCACATTAGTAACTGCACCAGAAATTATTTTCTTCTGGGTAGCAAGAATGATTATGGCGGGTGAAGAATACATGGGAAAAATTCCTTTTAAAGACGTTTACTTCACAGGTATTGTTAGAGATAAACAAGGAAGAAAAATGAGCAAGAGTTTGGGTAATTCCCCAGACTTATTAGGACTGATAGATCAATACGGTGCTGATGCAGTTCGTTTTGGTATTATGATTGCTTCTCCTGCAGGGAATGATTTGTTATTTGATGAATCCACCTTGGAGCAAGGAAGAAATTTCAATAGTAAATTATGGAATGCAGCCAAGTTGTTAAAAATGTGGGAGCCCCGAATTAGTAATGAAGGAAGCGTACCCGAAGATGCTGCTTTTGCAATGGACTGGTTCCAAGCAAAACTAAGTGCTACTCAAATAGAAGTTGATGGCATGTTGAAAGAGTTTCGTTTAAGCGAAGCCTTAAAAACAATTTATGGATTAATCTGGGATGATTATTGTAGCTGGTATTTAGAATGGATCAAGCCAGGCTTTGAGCAAAATATTCATGTAGATGTATACAATAGAAGTATTGATTTTTATGATACCCTATTGCAACTTTTGCATCCGTTTATGCCTTTCATTACGGAAGAATTACACCATGCCTTAAAAACACAGACCGAAGATTTATGTGTTAAAGAATATGAACCTATTAACAAAGTAAATGAAGCTGTATTGCATGCTGGGGCATTATTGAAGAATGTTATTTCTTCTTTGCGTGATGCAAGAAATAAAAATCAAATTAAACCTAAAGACTTAATTGATTTACATATCCAATCAGATAACAATACTACTTATAAAACCATTCAAAACATTTTAGCGAAACAAGTGAATGCCAAGTCCATTTCATTTACTTCAAACGCTATTGGCTCAAGTATTGTAATAGCATTAGAAAAAGACAAATTCTACATAGTAGCAGACCAAGCCATCAACACAGAGAGCTTAAAAGAAAACTTATTGAAAGATTTGGCACATCAAGAAGGCTTCCTTGCTTCTGTAGATAAAAAGTTAAGCAATGAGAAATTTGTTCAAAATGCTAAGCCAGAAGTATTAGCAGTAGAACAAAAGAAAAAAACAGATGCCCTTGCAAGAATTCAAACGATCAAAGAAAGTTTAGCGCAATTATAAAATGAGTCCTAAATGAGTCTCCCGCAGGAGACTCATTTTAATTTTTGTTATGAATCAATTAACTATTAGACCAGCCAAACTGGAAGATCGAGTATTGATTAGATCTATCTCTGAAAGAACATGGCCTTCTACCTATGGTCATATAATTTCTCAAGAGCAGATTGATTTTATGTTAGACTGGATGTATAGTGACGAATCTTTAGCAGAACAATTTTCAAAAGGTCATCAATTTTTTATTGCCAATTTAAACGGCGAAGATGTTGGATTTTGCTCAGTGAGTGCCGAGCCAAGGGATAATGAGCTGGGAAATCAAAAAGCATACAAACTAAACAAGCTATATGTATTGCCTACTGCTCATGGAACAGGCACTGGGAAAACTTTGTTGAATAAGGCTATCGAGACAGCAAAAGATGCTAAAGCTACTTCCCTTTTTTTACAAGTGAATAAGCACAATAACGCTTATACTTTTTATCTAAAAAATGGTTTTAAAAAAGAATCCGAATTCAAATTTGATATTGGAAATGGCTTTTATATGGATGACTATGTAATGCGATTGAATTTTTAAATTAATTCATGGGTTTGCTTCACTACTCCCATAATAAAGACACTCTGCACCTGCCCTATATTTTCTGCTTGGCTTAATTTATTTACGTGAAAATTATAGTAGCTATTCATATCTTCTGTTACAATTTTCATCATAAAGTCAAATTCACCAGAGATACTATAACATTCTACCACTTCTGGTAATTCATTGATGAGTTTAATAAAGTGAGCGCCGGATTTTTTACTGTGTTGATTCAAAGATGCATAACAAATCACCATTAATCCTTTTTTAATTTTAGCACCATCTATCAAAGTGGCATATTGTTTAATCACCCCACTTGATTCTAATCTTTTTATTCTTTCATGCACTGGCGTGGTACTTAATTGAACCGACTCTGCAATCTCTTTAACAGAAATTCTGGCATTGGCTTGAAGCAATCTTAAAATTGATAAATCTTTTGCATCCAAAGGAATGGTATTATTAGCAATAGCCGAATCTTCTATAATAGCCTTATTTTTCATGATAAAAAAGAATTAATGATACCAAAATTACCATTTTTTAGATTTTTTCACTATTTTTTAGATATATTTTATTATTTTATTCTATGAAACTACCTTTGTGCCTTAAATAAATACTATTATGGGCTTAAAAGACATCGATTTTAGCTTACCGTATAAGGTAGCAGATATTTCCCTAGCAGAATGGGGTCGTAAAGAAATTCGTTTAGCTGAAGCAGAAATGCCAGGTTTAATGAGCATCCGTGCAGAATACGGACCTAGTCAACCATTAAAAGGTGCTAGAATTGCAGGTTGTTTACACATGACTATTCAAACTGCTGTATTAATTGAAACATTAACTGCATTGGGCGCAGAAGTAAAATGGAGCTCTTGTAATATCTTCTCTACACAAGATCAGGCAGCAGCAGCCATCGCAGCAGCTGGTATTGGCGTATTTGCGTGGAAAGGTCAAAGCATCGAAGAAGCTGATTGGTGTATTGAGCAAACTTTATTCTTTGGCGGTGAAGATCGTCCTTTAAATATGATTTTAGATGATGGTGGTGATTTAACCAATATGGTATTTGATCAGTATCCTCAATTTGTAGCAGGTATCAAAGGTTTATCTGAAGAAACTACTACAGGTGTTCACCGTTTATATGAGCGTATGGCTAAAGGCACATTGCCAATTCCAGCAATCAATGTAAACGATTCTGTAACTAAATCAAAGTTTGATAACAAATATGGTTGTCAAGAATCATTGGTAGATGCGATTCGTCGCGCTACAGATGTAATGATGGCTGGTAAAGTTGCAGTAGTGGGTTCTTATGGTGACGTAGGAAAAGGTTCTGCTGGTTCTTTAAGAGGTGCTGGTTGTAGAGTAATTG
>CANHUW010000040.1 GCA_947463975.1 Bacteroidota bacterium | reverse complement strand
TGGGTGAACAAAAAAAACGTCTACTTTGTCGCTAGGCTGATAATCTTTTTTTATTGAATTAGGTAAACTGTCACTTGGGTCTTTTTTTGCTGGATGCGCTGCCCAATAAACCAATTGACTATAATCAGGAACCAACCCAATTTGTTCTTGCTCATATTGGGGCTGTAACTTTATATAACCATTATTGGCACATTGGCTAAAAAAAATAATTAACAATAAGTATAATAGTTTACGCATGGTAATACAAAGTTATTACTATTAATATTTATTTTTAGGATAGATTTATATTTTGAAGTATTTAAGACATATATCATTTTTAAAAGCAGTGTTACAACATAGCTTAACTGCCTTTGGTGGACCACAGGTTGCTATGGCACTCATGCAGTATAGATTTGTCGAAAAAAGAAGAGATCTCACTACGGAAGAGCTAGTTGAGTATAGTGCTTTTTGTCAATTATTACCAGGAGCATCCTCAACGCAAACCGTTGTCCTAGTGGGTTTTAAGAGAGGTGGAGTTGTTTTAGCATTACTCACTTTGTTGGTTTGGATGTTACCCGCAACAATAATGATGACAAGTTTAGCTTTGTTTGTGAGTCATTTTTCTTGGACGGGAGGCATGAAAGCTTTGTCTTTATTGCAACCGATGTCGATAGGTTTTATCATAAGTGCTGCATTTTTATTGTTTCAAAAATCAGTGAATAGTGTAATAACAAAATGGATTTTTGCAATAAGCGCTCTGCTTACTTTTGTTGGATTTAATACGCCTTGGACTATTCCAATTATCATTATACTTGCTGGAGTAGTCACCAACTTTAGTGACAAGAGAATTCCGACCGATGGCACTGCGCCAAAATCCATTCAATGGAGAGCACTTGTTTTATTTGTGCTTTTATTTATTGCAGCAGGTTTTTTATCTGAGCGAGCAACCAAACAAAATTGGGAATCAAGAAAACTATTTAACCTCTTTGAGAATAATTATCGTTTTGGTAGCATGGTATTTGGCGGAGGCGATGTATTGATTCCTATTATGTATGAACAATTTGTTACAAGACCCGTATCCAAAAGAATCCAAGAAAATAAAAGAGATGTTATCAAAATAGATAGAGCTAATTTTTTAACAGGAACAGGGTTGGTTAGAGCAGTACCTGGTCCTATATTTTCTATTTCAAGTTATATGGGTGCAATGGCTTTAAAAGACAAGTCCATGAGTATGCAACTTTATGGTGCATTAGTGGCATGTATAGGAATCTTTCTTCCTAGTTTTTTAATTGTATTGTTTTTCTTTCCTATTTGGCAATATCTAAAAAAGTATGCCATTTTTTATAGATCATTAGAAGGTGTATATGCTGCTATTGTAGGGATTATGATTGGCGCGTCTTTGTATTTAATGAAAGATATTGCTGTTGATTTACAATCTGCTACTGCTGTTTCAGTTAGTATGTATGTAGTTATTTTCTTTTTGAGCACGTACCTTTTATACAAGCAAAAATTAGCGCCTCAATGGATTGCTTTTTCGTGCATTGTTATTGGCTTGTTAATGTCTGGTTGGTTTTAAGAACATTTTCATAATATTGCATCACCCATGATGCAGCGTTTTACTCTTTGTATATTGATTATTTTTTTGAACAATTCTTTTGTTCAAGCGCAAACAGTTGTGGTTAGCGGTACAGTATTTGATATTTCTGGCAGAAGGCCAGTTGAAGCGGTGATAGTCAATACGAACAATCATCAATCTACTACCGATTCATTAGGTAGGTACATCATCACTGTAAAGGCAAAAGATTCTATCTGGTTTTCTTTATTTGGCAAGAGTACACAGAAATACACATTAGATACCATCGAGGATAAGCGTAATTTCAATATTATGATTCATGTGAATGGTGTGGATCTTCCAGAAGTCACTGTTAGGAACAATAATTATCGATTGGACTCTATTCAAAACAGATATGATTACGCCAAATACTTTAATTACCAACCACCAGGTATTAAATTGGCCAATAATGGAAATTTATTTAATCCTAGCGGGGGCTTGTCAATAGGATTTGATTTAGTGGAAATGATCAATATGTTTAGGTTCAAAAGAAACCGAAATCTTGGTTATTTACAAAAAAGACTCATTTCTCAAGAGCAGGAAAAATATGTAAACTATCGCTTTACCAAGCGATTTGTACAAAAAATCACGTTCTTGGAAGGGGAGCCCCTTAGCCAATTTATGGACTATTGTAAACCCTCTTATGAGGTTTTGGGCCTATTAAACGACCTAGAATTGGGTTATTATATCCAGCAAAAGTATTTAGCATTCAAGGCCAGCCGCCCCTAGTCTTCCGTTCATCTATTTTATTTCTATAAAAAGGCAGCTTTTTATATCTTTATAGACTAAAATTCAAGCATTTGAGAAAGCATCAGTTGATTATCGCGGCAGCAGTTTTATTCGTTGTCGGATGTAAAGAAAAAACAAAGACCACAGACAAGTTTAATCCTAATATGCCTGTTTCGGTTGACATTACTATCGCGGAACTGCAGAAAATAGACAAACAAATCGAGGTGAATGGAACGGTGTTAGCGAATGATTTTGTGGAACTGCATCCAGAAACAAATGGTAGAATTACTTTCTTGCAAATTCCAGAAGGCAAAATGGTTAAAGCAGGTACTGTTTTAGCAAAACTAAATGACGCTGATTTACAAGCGCAATTAGATAAATTAAAAGTGCAATCAGAGTTGGCTAATATCAACGAGCAAAGAAATAAACAATTATTGAATGCAAGAGGCATTAACCAAAGCGATTACGATTTGTCCTTACAACAAGTAAAGAGCTTGAAAGCGGATATGGCTTATACACAATCATTAATTGATAAGACAGTCATTAAAGCGCCTTTTGATGGCCAAATGGGATTAAGACAAGTGAGTCTTGGTGCGTTTATCAATACAGCTAGTACCATTGCAACAATTCAAAAAGTAGATCAATTAAAAATGGATTTCACTTTACCGGAAATTTATGGGGATTATGTAAAAGTGGGTAAGACTATTCAAATGACTACTATCGGTAATGAGCAAAAGTCTATTACGGCGACCATTTTCGCGATTGAACCTCAAATCATTGCTACTACAAGAAATATAAAAGTAAGAGCAAGCTTTAAAGGCAAGGTATTGCCTGGGGCATATGCTAAAGTATTCTTGGGTGAAAATGCAACAAGGCCTACCATCATGGTTCCTTCTAATATTATTATTCCAGATTCCAAAGCAAAACAAGTGGTTGTGGTTAGAAATGGAGAAGCAAAATTTGTAAGCGTCGAAACAGGATATAGAACCATAAGTTCTGTAGAAATTACTAAAGGATTGCAAGTAGGAGATAGCATCATTGTTGCAGGCATGCTTTTCGTTAAAGATGGTGCTAAATTAAAAATCGGCAAAACACTTTCAAATCTTGATATTACCAAATAGGTTTTAAAACATAGTTATTTAGATGAATATATCTGAACTTTCATTGAAGCGACCGGTATTGGCTACCGTGATGAACATCGCTATTATTATTTTTGGTTTAGTAGGTTTTTCTTTTTTAGCATTAAGAGAATATCCTGCAATTGATCCGCCTATAGTGAATGTGCAAACATCCTATACTGGAGCGAATGCCGAAGTAATACAAAGTCAAATCACTGAACCTCTTGAAAAAGCGATCAATGGTATTCCGGGTATTAGAACCATTAACTCTTCAAGTTCTGTAGGTAATTCAAATATAACAGTGGAGTTTAACCTTGGTGTGAATTTGGAAACTGCTGCCAATGATGTTAGAGATAAAGTTTCTCAAGCACAAAGATCGCTTCCGCAAGATATTTCTAGTCCACCGGTAGTTTCAAAAGCAGATGGGGGTGATTTTATTTTGATGTTGACCATTAGAAGTAAAACAAAGGGATTATTGGAGTTGACAGAATATGCGGAAAATGTTTTGTTGCAGAGATTTCAAACAATTGATGAAGTGAGTAATGCTGGGGTTAGAGGCAAGCGTCAAGCAATGCGCATTTCCCCTAATACTGATTTATTAAGTGCCTATGGAATCGCATTCAATGATATTCAAACTGCATTGAATAGAGAAAACGTAGAATTGCCTGCAGGGTCTATATATGGTAATAAATCAGAGTTTATCATTAGAACTTTGGGAAGATTATCAACGGAATTAGATTTCAGAAATGTAATTCTAAAAGAAGATGCCAACGGTATTGTGAGAATAGGAGATGTTGCTAAAGTAGAATTAGGTCCTGAGCAAGAAGACCAAGGTACTTATTTCAATGGTGTACCAGTGGTGATGCTTACGATATCTCCACAGCCTGGAGCGAATCAAATTAAAATTGCAGATGAGTTTTATAAAAGATTAGAAGAAGTAAAAAAACAAAATAAATCAGACATTGAATTTGCTATTCCAATTGACAATACTTTAAATATTCGTCGAGCATTATCAGAAGTAAAAGAAACCATTGTAATTTCTTTTGTCTTAGTAGTATTGGTTATTTTCTTCTTCTTTAGAAATTGGCTCATTGCCATTCGTCCATTAATAGATATTCCTATTTCTTTGATTGCCACTTTCTTTATTATGTACTTAGCTGGATTTTCTATTAATGTATTAACCTTATTGGCCATTGTATTAGCAACCGGCTTGGTGGTAGATGACGGTATAGTAGTGACCGAAAATATTTTTAGAAAATTAGAAGAAGGATTGTCATTAAAAGATGCAGCAAGAGAGGGTAGTAAAGAAATCTTCTTTGCAGTCATTTCTACTTCTATCACATTGGCAGTGGTTTTTATGCCGGTCATTTTCTTACAAGGTTTTGTGGGATCTTTATTTAAAGAATTTGGTGTAGTTGTTGCGGGGGCGGTGCTCGTGTCGGCCTTTGTATCTTTAACCATAACCCCCGTATTAAATGTTTATTTAAACAGAAAAGATGGTAAGCATGGGGCTTTTTATGAAAGAACGGAGCCTTATTTTAAAGCATTTGAAAATGGCTACAAAAATTTATTACAAAAATTTTTACAAGTAAGATGGTTCGCATGGGTGATCGTTTTAGTATGTTTTGGCTTGATTTTTATCATTGGCAAAAATATTCAAAGCGAGCTGGCTCCATTGGAAGACAAGGGTTCTGTTAGAATTACTATGTCGGGTGCTGAGGGCATGAGCTATGATGATATGCGTTCTGATTTATTAAAAGCCGTAAGAATTATGCAGGACTCTTTCCCTGAACAAGCTTTTACTTGGGGAAGTGTGCCGGGTTATGGAGGGAATAGTGGCAATAGTTCTGCATCTGGAAGATTAGGTTTAGTTGGTCAAGACGAAAGAACAAGAACCCAGTCTGAAATTGCGGCAGATTTAAATAAAAAAATGAAACGTTTTAAAAACGTAAGAGTTTTTGCCATTGAAGAACAAACTATTTCAGTGGGTATGATGTCAAGAGGTTCACTGCCTGTCCAATTCATTATTCAAAATTTAGATTTTCAAAAAATCAGAAATGTAATTCCTAAATTCTTGGAAGCTGCCAGAAAGGATAAGACTTTCCAGAATGTGGATGTTAATTTAAAATTTAATAAACCTGAATACGATTTATCCATTGACAGAATGCGTGTAAGAGAATTGGGCTTGAATACTGCAGATGTGGCACAAGCTTTACAGGCTGCATTCAGTGGCGCTCGCTCTGCTTATTTTATTATGAATGATCGTCAATATCAAGTGATCACACAGGTTCCAAAATCAGATAGGAACACACCTTCTGATATTGATAAAATTTATGTTAGAAATAATAGAGGAGAGCAAATACCTATCTCAAGTGTTTTAACAATAGAGGAAAATAGTAATCCGCCAAATCTATATCACTATAATCGATTCAATTCTGCAACTATTTCTGCATCTTTAGCAGAAGGCAAAACGATTGGAGACGGAGTGGATGCAATGCAAAGAATTGCAAAAGAGCAATTAGATGAAAGTTTTCAAACTGCTTTGAGTGGTCCTTCAAGAGATTTTAAAGAAAGCTCTTCCAATACTTCACAAGCGTTGATTTTAGCATTGGTATTAATTTATTTAGTGTTAGCGGCACAATTTGAAAGTTTTACCGATCCATTTATTATTATGATTACCGTTCCATTGGCTATAGCAGGCGCCCTTTTAAGTTTATGGACATTAGATCAAACCTTAAATATTTTCTCGCAAATTGGTATTATTATGTTGATAGGCTTGGTTACTAAGAATGGTATCTTGATTGTAGAGTTTGCGAATAAGAAAAGAGAAACTGGTTTGGGAATAAGAGAAGCTGTTTTAGAAGCTGCCACTCAAAGATTGAGACCAATTTTAATGACAAGTTTAGCCACTGCATTGGGCGCTTTACCCATTGCAATTAGCTTAGGAGCAGCCGCCACTAGTAGAAAAGCTTTGGGAACTGTTGTAGTGGGGGGGTTAATGTTCTCTCTGGTACTTACTTTGTTCGTTATCCCTTCTGTGTATACTTATTTATCCAGTAAGCATAAAAAGCAAATTGATTAAATTATTTATTTAAATAAACAAGCCATGAAATACTTTATAACTTTTTGTTTTGTAGCTTTCATGGCTTGTAATTTCTCTAAGCCTTCCTCTACACAAAAAGATTGGACAATTGGTGATTTTGTAAAACAAGATTCGGCTAATCCTATTTTATTTCCAGACACCAATTTTCGTTTTGACTGCCCAGTATCCAATAAGCAAGTACTATGGCAATCTAAAAATGTATTGAATCCAACTGCTTTTATCAAAGAGGGTAAAGTGTATTTATTATATCGTGCTCAGGATAGCGCCATGACATCAAGATTGGGCTTGGCGATAAGTGAAGATGGCATACATTTCAACAAACAACCTAATCCAATTTTCTATCCTTCCAATGATAGTCTGCAAAAATATGAATGGCATGGTGGTGTAGAAGATCCTAGAATTGTATCCACTGAAGATGGTGGTTATTTACTGACATATACTTCTTATGATGGTAAAACTGCAAGACTTTGTTATGCCACTTCAAAAGATTTATTGAAATGGGAAAAGTATGGCCCATTACTAAAGCATGAAAAATACATCAACGCATGGTCAAAGTCTGGATCGATTGTAGTGGAGCAAAAAGGAGATCAAATGGTTGCTAAGAAAATCAATGGAAAATATTGGATGTACTTTGGAGATACCCAATTATTTATGGCTTATTCGAGTGATTTGATTCATTGGGAAGCGCTAGAAAATAAGGAATCGCAAAAACTGGTAGCCGTATTAAATCCAAGAGCAGGTTATTTTGATAGTAGATTAGTAGAGCCAGGTCCATTTGCATTGTATACCAAAAAAGGCATTGTGCTTATTTATAACAGTAGTAATGCGGCAAACAATAATGATCCTACTCTTCCAATATATACTTATGCCGCTGCACAGGCCTTATTTGATTCAGCGCAACCGTATAAATTATTAGATAGAACCAATCAGTATTTTATGCATCCTGATAAGCCTTATGAAAAAACAGGAGAAGTGAACGAGGTTTGCTTCGTTGAAGGCCTGGTTCACTTTAAACAAAAATGGTTTTTATATTATGGTACAGCGGATTCAAAAATTGCAGTAGCTATTGCCAATCCTCGCTAGTTTTTTATAATTTTTTTAGCAATAAAATCTGCGGTTAATTTTTCCACCGTAGCCACATCTTTTGATACCAATGGCGAAGCTAAAACATGATTTCCTGTATTCACTGCTACTGCTTCTTTAGCATCTGTTGGTGTAGCAATTTCATTGATCATTTTTTGAATGGCAGTAACTTTTACCACATGGTCTTGATTGGCTTCGTCTTTATAATAATATAATGCAAGTGTTGGCTGTTTAACTTTTGAAAAAGTTGCTTGATGCATAGTTGCTTCCAATAAATTTTGAAGAGCAACTGTTGCTTCTAATCTATAATGTGTGTTCCAATATTTTGGGTAATCAGGATGTTGATATTTTATATCCATGTAATTCCCTTTCATTACCATTCTGCCAATTTGCAAGCCCCATGGTTTATTTAATAATGGAGCGGTTGGATTAAAAATTTCAATATTAGGTGAATATAAAATTTGTCCAGCAATGTCTGGGTAAGCAGCAGCTAATTGCAATGACAAAGTTCCTCCAGTGGAAGTACTCATGAGAATCACTTTTTTTCCTAATTGTTTTCCTATGATATAAGCTTGCTTAGCAGACTCCCAATAATTTTCTGCGGTTAAATTTTGTAAGTCTTCGGTTGTATCAATACCATGCTCGGCTAGTCTAGCTAAGTATAAATTACAATGAAATTGCTTTGCTATATTTTTATGCAATGGGTCGCCTTCCATTTGACTTGCACTAAATCCGTGTAAATAAACAATAGCATATTCTGTTTGTTGATGTGTGCTATCGGCCCATACAATACTTGCTTCATTGTTTGGCTTTATTGAATGTCTTGACTCATTTGCGCGCACTAGGCTATCCAAATTGGTACCTTCTGGAATGTTTTGTATGGTATAGTCAAATACTGGCTGATCTGGATGAGGGCCCACAAAATAAACAACAGCCAATAAGGCAATAAGTCCTAATAATGCTTTTAACCATTTCATAATAAATAGATTGATGGAATAAAGCTAATGAATTCAAAATGCATTAAAAATATTTTTTCGTACCTTAAATTTTCAAAACGATGCTATGAATAACCAAAGATTCTTGTCTTTAGATGTATTTAGGGGTATGACGATCTGTTTAATGATCATTGTAAACACGCCTGGAGATGGATCAATGACATTTGCGCCATTTAATCATGCCGCTTGGAATGGGTTCACGCCCACAGATTTGGTTTTTCCTTCTTTCTTATTTGCAGTAGGCAATGCGATGAGTTTTGTATTACCTAAATGGGAGAAGTTATCTAATGCAACTGTTTTATTGAAGATTTTAAAAAGAACGGCTTTAATATTTTTATTAGGGTATTTAATGTATTGGTTTCCGTTTACAGGGCCAATCGGAGAAACCCGCATATTGGGTGTATTACAAAGAATTGCTTTGTGTTATGGCTTTGCCTCTATTATAGCACACTTCATGCATGAGCGAGTAGTCATGATTGTGTCTGCCATTCTACTTTTGTTGTATTGGTATTTGTGTATGCATTTTGGTATACCAGGTCAAGAGTTAACTTTAAATGGCAATGCTGGAGTGCTATTGGATAAAATGATTCTTGGAGAAAGTCATATGTATTTAGGAGACGGAGTGGCATTTGATCCTGAAGGTCTATTAAGTACCCTTCCATCCATTGTCAATGTATTAATTGGGTTTAGGGTGGGTAAGTTTATTCAGGAAAAAGGTAAAACTTATGAAGGGTTAACGCTTTTAATGATGTGGGGAGCTGGGTTTATTTTCTTAGGCTTTATGTGGAATTATCAATTCCCCATCAATAAAAAGCTTTGGACAAGCTCTTTTGTAATGCTCACAGTTGGTTTGGATATGGTAATTTTGGGTACCATTATTTACAGAATTGAAATGCATAGACAATTGCAATTTTCGAGCTTTTTTGAGGTTTTTGGCAAGAATCCGCTGGTTATTTACCTATTTTCAGAGATTTTAGCCATTATTTTACATATTACCAAAGTAGGGGATCAGTCTACTTTTAGTTGGGTCTTCAACAAAGGATTCTCTTATTTTGCACCTTATTGGGCTTCTCTAATCTTTGCATTTTGCTTTATGTTGGTTTGCTGGCTATTGGGTTATATATTAGATAAATATAAGATATATATTAGAGTGTAAATCTTCATCATGCTTTTGACTGTTTTGTTTTTTTTAGGAGTATAAACGGCGTACCTTTGCAGCCTCAAAACAGTACATGGAAATAAGAAACATCGCGATTATTGCGCACGTTGACCACGGTAAAACAACATTGGTTGACAAAATTTTACACGCCACTAAGGTATTCAGAGACAATCAGGAGACTGGTGACTTAATTATGGATAGTAATGAGTTAGAGCGTGAAAGAGGTATTACTATCTTAAGTAAGAATGCTTCAGTAACTTATAAAGACGTTAAAATTAACGTGATTGACACTCCTGGTCACTCAGACTTTGGCGGTGAAGTAGAGCGTGTATTAAAAATGGCAGATGGTGTTTGTTTGTTAGTAGATGCTTTTGAAGGTCCAATGCCTCAAACTCGTTTCGTTTTACAAAAAGCTTTGCAATTAAATTTAAAGCCTATTGTAATCATTAATAAAGTAGATAAAGAAAACTGTCGTCCTGACGAAGTGCACGATGCAGTTTTTGAATTATTCTTCAACTTAGATGCAACTGAAGATCAATTAAATTTCCCTACATTCTATGGTAGTGGAAAGAATGGTTGGTTCAATGACAGTTTAACACCTTGTGAAGATATTACCCCATTAATGGATGGTATCTTGAAATATGTTCCAGGTCCAGATGTGAAAGAAGGACCTACACAAATGCAAATTACTTCTTTGGATTACTCTACTTTCTTAGGTAGAATTGCCATTGGTAAAGTAGAAAGAGGAACTATCAAAGAAAATCAAAACATTGTATTGGTTCAAGCGGATGGCAGCATCAAAAAAAATAAAGTAAAAGAATTATACGTATTTGAAGGTATGGGTAAGCGTAAGGTAACAGAAGTTGTTTCTGGTGACTTATGTGCAGTGGTAGGTTTAGAAGAATTCAATATCGGTGATACGATTGCTGATCCAGAAAATCCAGAGGCTTTACCAATTATTAGCGTAGATGAGCCAACAATGAGTATGACATTCAGTATTAACAACTCTCCATTCTTTGGTAAGGAAGGTAAGTTTGTAACATCTCGTCATATTCGTGATCGCTTGATGAAAGAAACTGAAAAGAACTTAGCATTGCGTGTTGAAGAAACAGATAGTGCTGATAGTTTCTTGGTATATGGTCGTGGTATTTTACACTTGGGTGTATTGGTTGAGACAATGCGTCGCGAAGGATATGAATTGACTGTAGGTAATCCTCAGGTATTGGTGAAGGATATCGATGGCAAAAAACATGAGCCATTTGAAATATTGGTAGTAGATGTACCAAGTGAGTTTAGCGGTAAAGTAATTGACTTAGTTACTCAAAAGAAGGGTGAAATGTTGATTATGGAATCTAAAGGAACTATGCAACACTTAGAATTTGATATTCCTTCAAGAGGTTTAATTGGTTTACGTTCTCAAATGTTAACACAAACTGCAGGAGAAGCGGTAATGGCGCATAGATTTAATGAATACAAACCTTGGAAAGGACCAATTCCTGGAAGAAGCAATGGGGTATTGATTGCGAAATTTGGTGGTACAACTACCGCTTATTCTATTGATAAATTACAAGATAGAGGTAGATTCTTTATCGAGCCAGGTGAAGAAGTATATGC
>CANHUW010000039.1 GCA_947463975.1 Bacteroidota bacterium | reverse complement strand
TCTTAGCATCTGCTTTATTAGCAATACCACTTGGAAGCGTGATCTCAAAATATCCAAAGAAAGAAATAGAGAAGAAAATAAATACTATAAAGAAAATAATATTTAATGTAGCATTGGTTGAAATACTATTAAAAATTTCTGGTTGAACATTTCCAATAATATGAAAAGGCACACTTGCTAAAATATAAATCAAGAAAATACTCAAACCATACAACACCCCATTTTGAATTCCTTCTTTTTTAGTTTTAGAGCGCTTAGTGAAAAAAGAAACGGTTACTGGAATCATCGGAAATACACAAGGTGTAATTAGAGCGATTAAACCACCTAAAAAGCCTAGGAAGAAAACAGACCATGCAGACGCATCAGTACTAGCTTGCACATCGCCACAAGCACCCTCTTTTGCAATGGTAGCAGAAGCGGGCAACACCATTTGAAATCCTTCCACTTTTGATCCATTCGCCAAAGCTGCACTGTAGGGTAATTCTAATGCATAAAATTGATCCCCCTTGCCTACATTCAATACAATATTGCCTTTTAAGCTATCTGGCTGAAAACCAGTAATACTCAATTCTTGTTCGAAAGCAACTTTATCTAAAAACACATTTGCCGTCCCAAACAAAACATCTTTTTGTGCTATAGGTTTATTAGAAAAGCTAATTGGGCCTTGAAATTTCGCAGATTCAATGCTTGCATTAAAAGTTGGCGCTGTGATTCCATCAGCGTTATTACCATATACATGCCAACTTTTTTGTAAATTCAGCTCAGCCTTTAAAATATAGGTAGAATCATTCTTTTCAACTGCTTTTACAGTAGCATTCACTATACTATCACTTTGTGCATTTAATTGACCACTGATCAATAGGGATATAATAGCAAAAACGAAGAAAGAATATTTTTTCAAAATATTTATTTTAATAGAAAATCTTATTGAAGATTGACTTCAAATTCAACTTTAGTTGGAGGTAGACATTTTTCGTCATTACAAACAGTGTAATCCACTGTACCAGACAATTTAGTTTTGCTAGATACTTTCAAACTAACCAATTGCTTGAATTTTACGGTACCCGCAAAAGTGGCAATCATTGTTTTAAAATTAGGATCATATTTTTTTTCTAATTTTCCTTCCTCCTTAGTCTTACCCACCAATGTAATCAATGGATTTTTTTTGAATTGGATACTTGTAGGGATTGGACCACCCTTTACAAATTGAGAGTATATATGCCAAGGAGACTCAACGACAGCAGTAACAATAATCTCATATTGCTTATCTGCTTTTTTTACAGCCTCAAAACTCCATTTGGTTGGATTCAATTTTTGTGCATGAACATTGACCATTATAACAACCGCACTCATCAACAATAACCACTTTTTCATAACAATCATTTAATAAGTTGAATTAAGCTTTACTTAAACCTAATATTTTAAACACTTCTTTGCCATCTATATTATTTAATGCAGAAGAGGTAGCTCTTTCTGGATGTGGCATCATGCCAAATACATTTCTTTGATCATTACAAATGCCTGCAATATCATTCGTAGAGCCATTTGGATTTGCAGCACCACCAACATTACCCTCTTGATCACAGTATCTGAAAATGACTTGATTGTTTTTTTCTAAATGATCCAATGTTTCTTTGTTGGCAAAATATCTTCCTTCGCCATGGGCAATAGGAATGGTCAATGCTTTACTTGAAGCTGTTTTGATATACACATTTTTACAAATAAATTGTTGGTTCTCGTTTTGCAATAATGCACCTGGCAATAATCCAGCCTCACATAAAATTTGAAATCCATTGCAAACCCCCAATACTTTTCCACCCTTATTGGCAAATTCTATGACCGATTGCATCATTGGACTAAATTTTGCAATCGCTCCACAACGCAAATAATCTCCATAAGAGAATCCACCTGGAAGTACCACGCAATCTTCGGTAGTAAAATGAGACAAATCGCTGTCTTTATGCCAAAGCATTTCTACAGGGTAACCTAAATCCTGAGACAAAGCATCTTGCATATCTCTATCACAATTTGAACCAGGGAAAACAACTACGCCGAATTTCATAGAATTGAATTAACTAATTAGGGTATTATTTGGAGCTTCAAAGGTACCAAATAATGCGCTTTTTAAGACTAAAATTTGCAATTAAGCCCAATGGTTATACACAATAATACCCACAGATGCCCAAAAAAAGACATTAGGGACCATTAACCTTTTTGGAGTAGAATAAGCAAAGCTAATAAAGCAGGCCATGGGGGTAATGACAATCGCAGAAGCATATAAGGCCTGCACTGAAAAGATGATAGGTTGAAAAAAAGTCAGTAATAAAACAAGCAACAAAACCCCCCAATATTTTCTTACTTGAATAATAAACCTTGTCTGTTGTTGTTGCCAATAAAAAATACCCACCATCAATTGAATGCCGATAATTATTAAGCCACTAATAACATTCCATTCTGGTTGAACCAAAGGATTTTTCCAATCTAATTTGGGAAAATATTGTCTAAAATTAGGATCTACTTTGGTTAGAAAAACAAATGCAAATAATAAATAAAAAGGTAAAACGATACCCATTAATAAAACCAACCACTCTGTTAATTTAAAAGGTCTAATAATGGTTAGCGCAAATAATACCACTGGTATTAAAATGGCAATAGGCTCGTACAGTAGAATAGAAACACCCACTATTAAACCAATATTAAACTCAATGGTTTGAGGTTTATTTTGATCGTATAGCTTTAACAACTTTAATAGGATCCAAATGATTAATGAATTCGCCACTAACCCTGAGCTGATGACATTCCAATAAGGAAATGTAGCAGTCAATAAAATATATACAAATGCTGGTAAGTAGCTAATTTGTTGAAACATTTTTAATTGACTCAACAAAATGTTTAATCTTAAAGCTTGAGAAATAACCAATAATTGAAATAAAAAAATCAATGCAATTGCAGGCAAAGGTTTGATATATTGTAATAGCAAATTTGCCAAAAAGCCATCCGATTCATTAGCAATAACCAATGGAGGGGCCATCCAATTATGAAAATGTAATGCAAAGCTTAATACTATGATGAATAGTATATTGATATCTGACCTATCTCTAAATAAAAATACCACTGTTTATTTTAATTGAATTTTAGCAAACCCTATTTTACTATTGTATTGATAAGGTATGATACATTCTTTTTCTCCTACTTGTTTTAATGCTTTAGGAATCCAATCAAATCTTTTCTCTTTTAAAATAATAGATTCGTTTTTGCTTAAAACGCCATCGGCGCTCATCGTATTAATTACAAATTGGCGTTGTCCTTTTTGTTTTTGATAATAAATAATATTTACGCCATTATTATTTTCAAAACTGCCGTATCCAATAAATTGATCTACGTTAATATCTGACTGATTTTTATCAATAGTCTTTACCCATTGTAAAGTGCCTTTTTGATCAAAAGACATGAGGGCAATTTGTTTTGCATTATAGGTAACTGATGGATAACCAAAGTTTGCAAATGGATTCCAGAATCCACCTCCCCAACCCCAGCCGCCCCAACCTAAACCTCCCCAGCCCCATCCCCATGGGCCTCCCCAGCCTAATCCACCCCAACCCCAACCTAGATCCCATCCTCCAAAACCACCCCAACCAAATCTTGTCCATGGATAAAAACCAAATGGTCTAAACCAATAATTGAAAATGAACGGATTATAAAAAGGGCCGCCCCAAAAATAATCCCATCTTGAAAAAGCAGATCTGTTAGAATAAGTTTCTGCAGATTCAGCCATTACCACAAAATCTCCATTGGATTGTGTATTTACTTTATCGATATAATAAGTATCTAATGCTGTTTTTAAATTTCTTTTAGTAGTCATTAAAGCCCTATTTGCATCCGTAAATCTATTAGCAGAAGAAAGTATTTCAGATTTTGTATTTACATCCCATATATAAGTAAATAAGCCTTCTATATTTCCTTTTTTAGTAATTGCATAAAAAGAATTTAACAACACTCTGTTTTGGCTATTATCCACTTTTAAACGAATATCATCTAATAAAAACTGTGTGTTCAAAATGGAAGATTCTATTACTTCTCTTCCACCCTCGCTTAAGTATATCAAACTTACCGCTGGAGCTGCACTATCTTGAGTAGTATTTCTTAAACAATACAAGTTGCCTTTATTGTCTAGAGCAAAATCGGAAAGTGTTGATTTTTTATTTCTTGAATTAATACTAATGGTTGCATCTGCTATTTCATCAAATCCTCCGTTGAATGAATGAGTTTTAATTTTGATCGATGCAGGATTGCTAGTATTCACACTAAACAACAAAATCTTTTGGTGATCATCACTTTCAATTAAATTGAAAATTTTGACTCTTGATCCTGGTCTGATATTTTGAGCAGTATCTAAAATAATGGGCTCCCCATTTAATTGGCCATCGATATTTAGTGAAGCTAAAGCAGCATATACTGTTTTATTATTTTGGAACTGATAAAAAGCAAATAATTGATCTGCTCTTTTTACAAATTCAATTTGTTGTACTTGAGTTGGTAAAAAAGTTAAGTCATTTTGTTTAACCAATTGCATTTGATCGTTGTATTGTGCAATAGTTGAGATAGAACCATTTTTTTTATATACCCAATAGTTTTTCCCCATCTTACCTAGCACTTCATATTGCATTCCTTCCTTATCTGTTTTTTCAATTCCAGAAACTACATAAGATTGTGCCCAACTTGTTTGAACGAAAGACATCAATACCATACATAATGAAAAAATACTCTTTTGCATACAAATCAATTTTATGCCCAAATTTAACAATTAAAACGGCTGTTTGGAAAAAGTGCTACGAATATTAACGTAGTTTTAAAAAAATTATGCTTCTCGTAAAATGGAGCCCTCTGAAGATACTTCAAAAGTATAGCTTACCCCCTGCTTTACTGCATAATTTGGCAACTCATGGCTAATCGGAAAATCAAAGGCTATGGGTATTGACTTATCCAAAACATAAGATTGAACCATCGACACAATATCCTGCCCTATATCAGTCCATTCGTCTTTTAAAGAGGTAAAACCTCCCATTATTAGACCTTTAATTTCGTTGAACAAACCTGCATTTTTTAATTGGATCAACATCCTATCTATATTATAATGATACTCTGTGGTATCTTCTAAAAACAATATTTTACCCCTGGTATCTAAACTATATTTCGATCCAACTAAATGTGCAATTAAGCAAAGATTTCCCCCAACCAATGGCGCAGTGGCTGTTCCAAATTGATTGGAAACATGTGGCCCTACTTCGAAATGGGTTGCCCTTCCTTCTAAAATATCTTTTTCGGATTGTATATAAGGTGCGCCTTCTACTCCCTTATTAAATGCAGCTGCCATGGGGCCGTGAATACTGGCAATGCCTAATTGATGTATCGCAGCATGTAATACCGTAATATCACTGAATCCAATCACCCACTTCGGATGATGGATGAATTTTGAAAAATTGATTTGATCAATGATTCTACTTAAGCCGTATCCACCTCTTGCGCAAAGAATAGCTTTCACTTCGGGATTGTCCAACATAGTTTGAAGGTCTTCGGCTCTTTGTTCATCTGTTCCAGAAAAAGTATAATGTTTTGTGCCAACGGTTTTACCCAGTACTACTTTATAGCCCCAGGCTTCAATGGTTTGTACACAGGTTTGTACTCTTTCCAGGGGGATAGACCCTGCAGGGCAGACCATTCCAATAAGGTCTCCTTGCTTCAAATGGGAAGGTTGAATCATACCGCAATATTAAGTACTTTTGCAGCAATGAAGACGCCAAAAAGATATTTGATTACAGCTGCCCTTCCTTATGCGAATGGATTAAAGCATATTGGGCATTTGGCCGGGGCTTATTTACCTGCCGATATTTATGTTCGCTACCTGAAAGCACAAAAAAGAGACGTGGTTTTTGTTTGTGGTAGCGACGAACACGGAACGGCTATTCCTATTCAGGCAACCAAAGAAGGAACCACGGCACAAGCCATTATTGATAAATACCATCCCATCATTGAGCAAAACTTTAAAGACCTAGGCATTGCTTTTGATATTTATCATAGAACCAGCGACCCTTTGCATCATGAAACGGCATCTGAATTTTTTGCCAATTTAGAAGCGAAAGGCGATTTAGAAACCAAGACCACTGAACAATATTTTGATGAAGCTGCCAATACTTTTTTAGCAGATAGATATATTAAAGGTACTTGTCCAAGTTGTGGAAACAATGAGGCATACGGTGATCAATGTGAGAAATGCGGTAAAACGTTAAGCCCAGAAGAATTAATCAATCCAGTGAGTACCTTAAGTGGTAAAGCACCCATTAAGAAATCTACTACACATTGGTATTTGCCATTGAATAGACATGAAGATTTTTTAAGAGATTGGATTATCAAAGAACATTCCAATGATTGGAGACCTGCGGTGGTGGGACAATGTAAAAGCTGGATTGATGGTGGCTTACAAGCAAGAGCCGTAACAAGAGATTTAGATTGGGGAATCAAAGTGCCTATCAAAGGTGCAGAAGGAAAAGTATTGTATGTATGGTTTGATGCCCCTATTGGATATATCAGTGCTACAAAACAATGGGCTATCAATAATAACAAAGATTGGAGTCCTTATTGGAACGACTCGGCAACAAAATTGGTTCACTTTATTGGCAAAGACAATATTGTTTTCCATTGTATTATTTTTCCAGTGATGTTGCATTTGAATGGACATATTCTTCCAGAGAATGTGCCTGCTAATGAGTTCATGAATTTAGAAGGAGATAAAATGAGTACTTCTAAAGGATGGAGTATCGAAATGGAAGATTATATTAACAAATGGATTAAGAAAGAAAACGGTGGTGAAGCATTAGCAGATTGTCTTCGTTTTTATTTAACTTCTATTGCGCCTGAATCAAAGGATAGTGAATTTACTTGGAAAGGATTTCAAGATGCGGTCAATGGAGAACTAGTGAGCATCTTCGCCAACTTCATTAATAGAACATGGGTATTGATGCACAAACTATGTAATGGGAAAGTACCTCCAATACATCAGGATTTATTGGATAGTGAAGATTTGGCCATTATGCAAGCTGTGAAAGATGCTAAAGAAAAAATCACTGATTTATTAGAACAATATAAATTTAGAGATGCTCAATTTGAAGTAATCAATTTAGCTAGATTGGGCAATCAATACATGCAAAAGAAAGAGCCATGGATTGTTGCAAAACAAATTGGAACAGATTCAACTGCACAAGCAAAGATTGATAACTGCATGCATGCTTGCTTGCAGTTAAGCGCTAACCTTGCTATACTGATACATCCATTCTTGCCATTTACAGCAAAGAAAATGTGTCACTTAATGAAAGTGGTAGATAAAATGTTGGATTGGGAAAACGCAGGCGAATTTAATTTACTAAAAGTAGGTTATACCCTAAGAGCTCCTGAATTATTATTTAGAAAAATTGAAGACGAAGAAATTGCTGCAGAATTAGCTCAATTACAAGCTAATGCTGCTGCTAAAAAAACAACTATGGAAAATACTGCTGCTGAAACTGAAGTCACTGGACCAAATTCATTGAAACCTGAAATCGTATTTGATGATTTTGCAAAAATAGATTTACGTGTTGGAACGATTATCGAAGCGAAAAAAGTCGAGAAGGCCGACAAATTATTAGAACTATTAGTAGACCTTGGTTTTGAGCAAAGAACTATTTTATCAGGTATTGCTATGCATTTTAACCCAGAAGAAATTGTTGGCAAGCAAGTAACAATTGTAGCCAACCTTGCGCCAAGAAAAATGCGTGGAATAGAAAGCAAAGGAATGATTTTAATGGCAGAAGACGCCGCTGGTAAATTGTATTTCGTTAGCCCTAGTGAAGCCATCGCCGCTGGTTGCAGCATTTCTTAAACCATCGGTTTTTCTTAGAGAAGATACTACCTCTCCCTCTCAGCTCACAAGCTCGATGTTCGGTCGAGAAAGTATATTCTCTAATTCAAAAAATTAAAACAATAAAAAAGGCGCTGAACCAGCGCCTTTTAATTTTCTATTTGAATTTAATACGAAATACATTCCTTCAACTCTTTCTCGGTGTATGCTAAACCGTGTTGTTTTAACACATCATCTGGTACACCATTCCACATATTAGGTTGGTTACCCATATAACCTAAGTCTTTTACGCCTATTTCTGAAGTATAATAACCTGTAGTTACTAAGTCTCTCATTTTATTAAAGAAGCTTACGCCTTGCGCATGTTCTGGTTTTGCTTTTTTAGGATAAGCAATTTCATCTACGATGCCAATTTGTTGATCGTGCGTACAACTAACAAAAGATTTACCATGCTTATTATAACTATGTAAATCTAACCATCTTAATCCTCCTCTTACAGGGATTTGATGCTCTGGCATATCTTTTACAATAAATTCTATAAACTCAGGCACTTTTGCTTCTGAAGCTGAACCGCTCTGTGCATCTTTTGGCATAATAATATCGCCTAATACTGTGATAGTCGCCATCTCATGCTCGTCAAAGAATTTAGGTTCGGCATTCACCTTTACTAAATAATCTTTCTCTTCTTGCATGCGATCGTCCATATTCACTTCTGCAACCGTGGTCTTTGCATTCTTACAGGCTTCCATAACAACACCTGCTGAAACTGTTCCTAAAACCAAGGCTTTGATGGAGTTCCTTCTATCCATGATATGATAATTTTTAGTGTGTTAATTAATTAGATGTTTTGCTTCTTCATTTGATCCAAGATATACTCAGAGGTACGCATAGACAATGCCAAGATAGTCCAGGTAATATTTTTATCTGCTTGAGAAGTAAATACTGATCCATCCACACAGAATAAATTATTACAATCATGCGCTTGTCCCCATGCATTCAATGCTGAAGTCTTTTTATCATTACCCATTCTTACTGTTCCAGCTTCATGGATAATGTTTCCTGGATTAGATAAACCGTAATTGTTGCTCGCATCATCTGAATCACCCCATGTAATCACAGCACCCATTTCGTGCATGATTTCACGGAAAGTTTCTTTCATATGCTTTGCTTGCTTGATTTCATATTCTGAATTCTTACAATCAAACTTCAATACAGGAATACCGTATTTATCTACCACTTCTGGATCGATCTTGCAATGGTTTTCAAAACGAGGTACTGCTTCACCACGACCTCCCATACCAACGCTTGCACCATAGAAGAAACGAACGTCTTCTTTTAATGAGGAACCGTATCCACCTTCTTCTTTGGTTTTTCCATTTACTTGGAACTTGCCGTTCAAGCCTTGCATACCCATACCAAAACCATAACTAGGTTGGCTCATACCACCCCAATATTCAATATGGTATCCTCTTGGGAAATCTAATTTCTTATTATCCAACCACCATGGCGTATACACGTGCATGCCACCCACCCCATCTTCGTTATAACGCTTACGTCCCATTAGGTTTGGAATCACCCCACCCAATGCAGCACCAGTAGAATCATGTAAGTAGTGACCTACTACACCAGAACTATTTGCTAAGCCGTTTGGATGTTTTTGAGATTTTGAATTCAATAATAAACGAGCAGTCTCACAAGTACTTGCACCTAGTATTACTACTTTAGCCTGTATTTGATATTCTTGCTTATCCGTTTTATTTACATAAGAAATACCTGTTGCTTTACCTTCTCTATCTGTTAATACTTCACGTGCCATAGCACCAGTTATTAAATCTACATTACCTGTTAATACTGCAGGCTTTACTAATACAGAAGAAGAAGAGAAGTCACCATATACTTTACAAGAACGATTACATTGTCCGCAATAGAAACAGGCACCACGCTCGTCATTAATTTTTTTAGTCAAAATAGATAAACGAGAAGGTATTACAGGGATATTAATTCCAGTTGCTGCTTTCTTAAACATCAATTCGTGTAAACGAGGTTTTGGAGGAGGTAAGAAGATGCCATCTGGATCATTCTCTAATCCTTCATTGGTTCCGTATACACCAATGAGTCGATCAATCTTATCATAATAAGGCTTTACATCTTCGTATCCAATTGGCCAGTCATCCCCTAAGCCATCGATACTTTTTCTTTTAAAATCTTTTGGTCCAAAACGTAACGATATACGTCCCCAGTGATTGGTACGTCCACCCACCATTCTTGCTCTCCACCAATCAAAATGATCTGATCCTTTTGTTTGCGTGTATGGCTCACCATCAATTTCCCAACCCCAATAACATCCATCGAATTCTCCGAATGGACGAAACTTGGAACTTGCACCACGTCGTGGTGAATCCCATGGATTTTTTAATTGCGCTGAATTTTTTGCTGGATCGTAATCAGGCCCTGCTTCAAGTAAACAAACTTTTAATCCTGCTTTCGCAAGTACATAAGCTGCCATACCTCCACCAGCTCCTGATCCTACAATAACTGCGTCATATTTTTTTGGCGCTACTTTAACTTGAAAATCTGACATAAGGCAATCGTTTTCTCGTGATGATTTTAAAGAATGAATTTAGTGAAAAAATCAATTACTTAAATCAAAAGTGCTACTCATTTTATAAGTGGTTCAAGTTCATTAAAACTGTTTTGAAGAACACTTCATTTATGCTAAATTTCTACAACAAAAAAGACCACTCATTGCTGAGTGGTCTTGGATGATATAGGGTACGGAAAATTTAACTTTAGTTGAACCCAACCCCACCCGTTTATGGGGTGGGGTTGAAAAATCATTAGAGGATAAAATTTATGGCCCTATATTTTTTTAGGGCCAATAAATTTTAACTACATCCCATTGAAGTTCCGCAGTTCAAGCATTTATAACAAGTACCGCTACGGATGGTAATGTGTCCGCAAGTGCTACAAGCAGGCGCATCGCTTTGCATGCTCTTTGCAGCGGCAGTAACATTATCCATTGTGCCACCTTCGTTCACTGCAGCAGCAACATTTGCTTTTGCCGCAGGAGCAGGTGCAGCAGCAGGCGCTGTTACGCGAATGCTACTTAATTCAGGCTTTCCCACAAGGGTAATATCTCCCTCCTCTCCTAAGTTTTCTACTGTAGGTTTATCCAACACATGCACTAAATCTGTTCTGCCTAAATATTCATAAGCTAATGAACGGAAGATAAAGTCAACGATAGAGGTGGTTGTTTTAATATTTGGATGATCTACCATACCTGATGGTTCAAACTTGGTAAATACAAACTTGTCTACAAACTCTTCTAATGGCACACCATATTGTAAGCCAACAGAGATAGAGATAGCAAAGCAGTTCATTAAACTTCTTAATGTAGAACCTTCTTTTGCCAAGTCAATGAATAATTCACCCACTGTTCCATCTGCATATTCACCTGTTCTTAAGAACAATACTTGACCGCCAATTCTTGCTTTTTGAGTAAAGCCGCGACGCTTAGCTGGTAAAGATTTGCGCTCAACGATACGA
>CANHUW010000038.1 GCA_947463975.1 Bacteroidota bacterium | reverse complement strand
TCCATTTTCCACTTTTAAGGGGCTACAAGTTAATTTTTATACAGATAGGGCCCGAAAATGGCCAAACTGCCCTCAAATGCTTACCTTTAAGGCCCTCAAAACAGGTCAAAATCTAATTTGGCATGAACTTTGAGTATTAGGTTATAACACAATTATTTATAGCAGTATATGTTGCAAATTATCAATAAACTATTCGGTGGCTCAAAAAGTGAGAAAGACGTTAAGAAAATTCAACACATAGTGGGAGTGATCAATGGACATTATGCGTCTTATAAATCTTTGAGCAATGATGCATTAAGAAATAAGACAAATGAGTTCAAAGAGCGCATTAAAAATCACTTAGCAGGCATCAATGAGCAAATTGCTGCGGAACAAGCTAAAGCAGATGCTTTACCATTGAGTGATTTGATGGGTCGAGATGCGATCTATCAAAATATTGATACGCTCATAAAAGATAGAGACCAATCTTTAGAAACTATTTTATGGGAGATTTTGCCAGAAGCTTTTGCGGTGGTAAAAGATGCAGCAAGAAGATTTACTGATAATGAAGAGTTGGTAGCCACTGCAACAGAATTGGATAGAACTTTCTCTGTAAAAAAAGAATATGTTACCATTAAAGGAGATCAATCTGTTTTCCAAACAACATGGAAGGCGGCAGGAACGCCTGTTACATGGAATATGGTGCACTATGACGTGCAGTTGATTGGAGGTATTACTTTACATCAAGGTAAAATTGCCGAGATGTCAACGGGTGAAGGTAAAACATTGGTATCTACACTTCCAGCTTATTTGAATGCATTGGCTGGGCAAGGGGTTCATGTGGTAACAGTGAACGATTACTTAGCCAAAAGAGATAGTGAGTGGAATGGTACTTTGTTTGAGTGGTTAGGATTAACAGTAGATTGCATCGACAAGCATCAGCCTAATTCAGAGGAAAGAAGAAGTGCATATAGAGCAGATATTACATATGGTACCAATAACGAATTTGGTTTTGATTATTTGAGAGACAATATGGTGCATACGCCAGAAGAAATGGTGCAAAGAAAACATCATTTTGCCATGGTGGATGAAGTGGATAGTGTATTGATTGATGATGCGCGTACTCCCTTGATTATTTCTGGTCCTATTGGACACAAAACAGGAGAGCAACAATTTTTTGATTTAAAACCAAGAATTGAAAAATTAGTAGAAGCGCAGAAGAAAGCGACCAGCCAATTTTTAATCGAAGCAAAAAAGAAAATTACTGAAGGCAATGATGATCCACAAGATGGCGGATTGGCATTGTATAGAGCATTTAGAGGTTTGCCAAAAAATAGTGCTTTAATCAAGTATTTAAGTGAGCCAGGAATTAGAGTAAAATTACAAAAATCAGAAAATTATTTCTTAGCAGATCAGCAAAGAGAAATGCCATTGGTGGACGAAGAATTGTATTTCCATATTGATGAAAAAAATAATTCAGTAGAACTAACAGATAAAGGTTTGCATTTAATCACTGGTGCAGGAGAAGATCCAAACTTCTTTTTATTGCCAGATATCAGTGTTGCATTAAATGTCATTGACACAAGTGCTTCTTTAACTGCAGAAGAAAAATTAGCACAAAAAGAAACGATTATCAGCGATTACAGCATTAAGGCTGATCGTATACATACAGTCAATCAATTACTAAAAGCCTACACTTTATTTGATAAAGATGTGGAGTATGTGGTGATTGAAGGACAGGTAAAAATTGTAGATGAGCAAACAGGTCGTATCATGGAAGGCCGTCGTTACTCAGATGGATTACACCAAGCGATAGAAGCAAAAGAAAATGTAAAGATCGAAGCGGCTACTCAAACATATGCAACCATCACATTACAAAATTTCTTTAGAATGTACCACAAGCTTTGTGGTATGACTGGTACTGCAGAAACAGAAGCAGCAGAATTTTGGAGTATTTATAAATTGGATGTGGTATCTATTCCAACCAATATTCCTGCAGTAAGGATTGATGAGCAAGACATGGTATTCAAAACCAAGCGTGAGAAATACGGAGCGGTGATTGAAGCTATCGAATCATTGAGAGATCAAGGTCGTCCAGTCTTAGTGGGAACTACTAGTGTGGAAGTGAGTGAATTGTTAAGTAGAATGTTGCGTCAACAAAATATTCCGCATAATGTCTTGAACGCAAAGCAGCACGCAAGAGAAGCACAGGTAGTTGCTGAAGCAGGCTTAACTGGTGCTGTAACGATTGCTACCAACATGGCAGGTAGAGGTACGGATATTAAATTAAGCCCAGAAGTAAAAGCTGCTGGTGGTTTAGCGATATTAGGTACAGAGCGTCACGAGTCTCGTCGCGTAGACAGACAATTAAGAGGTAGAGCAGGTAGACAAGGTGATCCAGGTTCTTCTCAATTCTTTGTTTCATTAGAAGACGATTTGATGAGAATGTTTGGTAGCGAAAGAATTGCCAAAGTAATGGACTTTGCTGGTTATAAAGAAGGTGAAGTGATTCAGCATAGTATGATCACCAAGTCTATTGAACGTGCACAAAAGAAAGTAGAAGAAAATAATTTTGGAGTGAGAAAGCGTTTGTTGGAGTATGATGATGTAATGAACAAACAAAGAGCGGTGATTTATAAGAAGAGAAGTCACGCATTGTTTGGAGAGCGTTTAGCATTGGATATTGATAATGCTTTTTATCAAGTCATTGAAGGAATGGTATTAGGGCATAAATCTGCAAATGATTACGAGAATTTCAAATTAGATTTAATTGTTCAAGTTGGATTGGATACCAAGATCACTGCAGAAGCGTTCAATAAAAACAATGACAATGCTTTAGTAGAGTCAGTATATCAAGAAGCTATTGCACATTACGAGTACAAGAAAAAAGAAATGATGCAGGATAGCATTCCTGTATTTAAAAATATTCGATTAACTCAGGGTAGTCATATCGAAAATGTAATTGTACCAGTGAGCGATAATAAAACAGTATTTAGTGTATTAGTAAACTTAGACAAGAATATCAATAGCTCGGGACAAGCATTGTCTATGCAAGCAGAAAAATCTATTGCATTAAGTTTAATTGATGATGCATGGAAGGAGCATTTGCGTGCAATGGACGATTTAAAGCAATCTGTACAAACAGCGACTTACGAGCAGAAAGATCCATTGGTTATTTATAAAATGGAAGCTTTTGAAATGTTCCGAAAAATGGATTTATCTATTAATCATAGCTTAGTGCAGTTCTTGTGTCATGCACATATTCATATAGATGGGGGAAATGTGAAAGAGGGTAAGCAACAAAAAACAGACTTAAGTAAATTAAGTGCAAATAGAAATGAAGAAGCACCTACTGGCCCAACTTATAACGATCCTTCTGAAGTAAAGCAAGCGCCTGTGCAAGTGGGTCCAAAGATTGGCCGCAACGATCCTTGTCCATGCGGAAGCGGAAAGAAATACAAAGCCTGTCACGGAAAAGACGCGGTATAAATAATCATTTAAATGTTAGCTGTCAATCAATATATCGATCATACTATTTTAAAACCTACTTGTTTAGTAGCGGATATTCAAAAATTGTGTGATGAGGCAAAGCAATATCAATTTGCTGCAGTATGCGTACCACCTAATTTTGTGAAGCTTGCTAAAGAGCTAGTGAATGGAACATCGGTACAAGTTGCTACTGTCATTGGTTTTCCTTTTGGATATAGTGCTACAGAAGCCAAGATTGCCGAAATTATTTTGGCGATGGTAGATGGTGCAGATGAATTAGATGTGGTTGCCAACATCTCTGCAATAAAAAACGGAGATTGGATGGCCATTGCTGACGAGATCAATCATATTATGCCTATTGTAAGATCAAAGGGTAAGAAAATAAAAGTGATTATTGAGTCTGGGGTATTAACCGATGAAGAAATCATTAAGTGTTGTGATATTTATGGAGTAGCAGGTATTGATTATTTAAAAACTTCTACAGGGTATGCAGAAAAAGGAGCTACTGTGGAAGCAGTTCAATTATTTAGAAAGCATTTACCAGATGCGGTTCATATCAAAGCCTCTGGTGGAATTAGAGATTATGCAACTGCTAAACAAATGATAGACGCAGGTGCAACAAGAATTGGTTGTAGTGCAGGAGTAGCGATTGTAACGGGCGCTCAAATGGCAGATAGTAAATCAAATTATTAATGGTCAAAATTAATTAGTTGGATTATGTTACTTGAAAAAATCAAATCATTAGCAGCGCAATCTGCAGCTGAAAATATTCAGATCAGAAGACATTTGCATGCGCATCCAGAATTAAGCTATCAAGAGTTTGAAACTTGTAAATATGTACAAGCACAATTAAAAGCCATTGGTATTCCTTTTACAGTGATTGCTACAACAGGGGTACTTGGAATTATTGAAGGAAAAAATCCAACCAAGAGAGTGATTGCACTTCGTGCAGATATGGACGCTTTGCCCATTCTTGAAGAAAACAATATTGATTATAAATCTACCAAAGATGGTGTAATGCACGCATGTGGTCATGATGTACATACTACTATTTTATTAGGTGCTGCTAAAATATTATGGTCATTAAGAGAAGAGTTTGAAGGCACTATTAAATTATTGTTTCAACCGGGTGAAGAAAAAAATCCAGGTGGAGCAAGTTATATGATTAGAGATGGTGCATTGCAAAATCCTGTACCACAAGGTATTGTTGGTTTGCATGTGCATCCAGGTTTGCCTTACGGAAAATTAAGTTTCAGAAAAGGAAGAGTGATGGCAAGTGCAGATGAATTGTATGTAAGTATCAAAGGTCCAGGTGGTCATGCAGCTACACCACATCAAACAGTGGACACGATTTTAGTAGCCGCACAATTAATTACCAGTTTACAATCTATTATTTCAAGAAATAGAAATCCACAAAATCCTTCTGTGTTATCAATCTGTTCTATTCAAGGTGGACACACTACCAATGTTATTCCAAGTGAAGTAAAATTAATGGGTACTTTCAGAGCGATGGATGAGGAGTGGCGTTTTGAAGCACACCAATTAATGGTGCAACAAGCACAAGGTATTGCGATTGCTACTGGTGCGGAAATAGATTTCAAAGTAGATGTAGGATATCCGACTGTTGACAACGAACCAAAAATTACTGAAGCTGCTTGGAGATTAGCAGATCAATACATGGGTGCCGAAAATGTAGAAGAAACGGAAAAAAGAATGGGCGCTGAAGATTTTGGATACTATTCTCAAGTGGTCCCCGGTTGCTTTTTTAGACTGGGCGTTCGCAACGAAGAACAAGGCATCATACATAATGTACATACTCCTCATTTTAATATAGACGAGCGCGCTATAGCCCATGGTGTAGGCATGATGGCTTGGTTAGGAGTAAGTTTGGAGGCATAAAAACCCCCAATCAGCCAATTCTAGGAATTTTGTAGCTTTGTACACTATATAAACTAACATTTGTTATAAATTAATTGCATGTCAGATAAAACCGTCAAAGATAATTTAAGAAGAGAGCAAGCTTTGGAATACCATGCAAGTGGCAGACCAGGTAAGATTGAAGTAATTCCAACCAAAGAAGCAAAAACCCAAAAAGATCTTTCATTGGCTTATAGCCCAGGTGTGGCTATTCCATGTACAGAAATTAAAAATAATCCAGCAGATGTATATAAATATACTGCAAAAGGAAACTTAGTAGGGGTGATTACCAATGGAACAGCTGTATTGGGTTTAGGAAATATTGGTGCTGAAGCAAGTAAGCCTGTGATGGAAGGAAAGGCGGTCTTGTTTAAAATATTTGCAGACATTGATGTATTCGATATAGAGATTAATGAAACTGATCCAGATAAATTTGTTGAGATTGTTAAATCTTTAGGCCCCACTTTTGGTGGTATTAATTTAGAAGATATCAAAGCGCCAGAATGTTTTTATATAGAGAAGCGTTTGAGAGAAGAGATGCATATTCCAGTAATGCATGATGATCAACATGGTACTGCCATTATTAGCAGTGCTGCTTTGTTGAATGCATTGGAATTGCAAAAGAAAAAAATTGAGAAAACAAAATTTGTTGTGAATGGGGCAGGCGCTGCTGCAATGGCTTGTATTAAGTTGTATGTAGCATTGGGTGCTCGTTATGAGAATTTTATTTTGTTTGATAAGGATGGTGTATTGCATACCGAAAGAACAGATTTAGGAGAAGATAGGAAACCATTTGCGATTAAGCAATCTAATATGACATTAGAGCAAGCGATGAAATCGGCAGATGTGTTTTTAGGATTAAGCGTAGGTAATGTGGTAAGCAAAGAAATGATTGCTTCTATGCCAAAGCATCCAATTGTATTTGCATTAGCGAATCCAGATCCAGAAATTAGTTATGAAGATGCGACAAGTGTAAGAAAGGATATTATCATGGCAACTGGCAGAACAGATTTTCCTAACCAAGTAAACAATGTATTAGGTTTCCCATATATTTTTAGAGGGGCATTAGATGTAAGAGCATCTGCCATTAATGAAGCAATGAAATTAGCGGCGGTAAAAGCATTAGCAGAATTAGCAAAAACAGCGGTACCTGATTTAGTGAACATGGCTTACAATCAAAGCAATTTAGCTTTTGGTCCAGAATATATTATCCCAAAACCATTGGATCCAAGATTATTAAGCACTGTAGCTCCAGCAGTAGCAAAAGCGGCAGTAGAAAGCGGAGTAGCGCAGATTCAAATACCTAATTGGGATGCTTATGTATTACAATTGAACAAGCGTTTAGGGTTAGATAACCAAATGATGCGTTTAATTAGTAATAAAGCAAGAAGAGATCCAAAGCGTGTAGTATTTGCCGATGCAGAAAATACCAAAATATTAAAAGCGGCGAGTATCGTATATGATGATGGCATTGCTTATCCAATTTTATTGGGTAATGAAACCAGGATTAGAAATATAGCAGAGAAAAATAATATTGATATCACCGACTTGCCGATTATTGACGTAAGAAGTGACGAGATGGAAACCAAGCGTGAATTCTTTGGTTCTTTATTGTTTCAAAAAAGACAACGTAAGGGTATCAATAAATATGAGAGCTTAAAATTAATGCGTACACAAAATTATTTTGGTGCCATGATGGTAGAAACAGGCGAAGCTGATTCTATGTTATCTGGATTAACCAGAAATTACGCAGATGGGATTAAGCCTGCTTTGCAAATTATTGGAGTAGACGAGGGCGTGAAAAAGATTGCAGGCATGTATATTTTATTAACTAAGAAAGGTCCATTGTTCCTAGCAGATACTACAGTGAATGTAAGTCCTACTGCAGAAGAATTAGCGGATATTACTTTATTAGTAGCGAAGGAAGTAAGAAATTTCAATATGGAACCAAGAGTAGCTATGTTAAGCTATTCCAACTTTGGTAGTTCAGATACTCCTGAAGCAAGATTAGTAGCTGATGCTACTAGAATTGTGAAACAAAGAAATCCTTCTTTAATAGTGGATGGAGAAATGCAAGGCATGTTGGCTTTCAACAATGATATCTTAAAAGAAAATTATCCATTCAGTGAATTAGTAGATGCAGACGTGAATGTATTAATCTTCCCTAACCTTACTGCAGGTAATATTGCGTATCATTTATTAAAAGAAATAGGCGGTATTGATGTAATTGGTCCAGTGTTATTGGGTATGAAGAAGCCAGTGAATGTATTACAACTAGGTTCTAGTGTAAGAAATATTATCAATATGGCCACAGTGGCAGTGGTAGATGCGCAATTAAAAACCAGAATAGATACCGAAGCAGAAGTGCAAAGAACTAGCTGGTGGAAGCGAATGAAGAAGCGTAAGAAGTAGAAAAGTGTTAACTTTATAGTATGGATTTTCTAACGCATTTTGGTAAATACCTTTTAATGTTAAAGGGCATGTTCTCTAAAACAGACAATGGAAACATGTTTTGGAAAGAGTACATCAAACAATGCGTAGATATTGGCATTGGATCTTTGCCCATTGTAGTGATCATTTCTTTTTTTTTAGGTGCCGTAATGACGGTGCAAACTGCAGCTCAATTGGTGAATCCCATGGTGCCTTTATCAACTATTGGCATCATTGTACGTGATGGGATGATCTTAGAGTTTGCGCCTACTTTTTTAAGCATTGTATTAGCAGGTGTGGTTGGTAGTAAAATTGCCAGTGAATTAGGCAATATGCGCATAACTGAGCAAATTGATGCATTAGAAATTATGGGTATCAATACCAAATCCTATTTAATCTTGCCAAAAATATTAGGTGCATTTACAATGGTTCCTTTATTGGTGGGGATTTCAGCGGTCATTGGTATTTGGGGTGGTTATTTAGTAGGAGGTTGGAGTAATTCAGTTCCTAATGAAGTGTTCATAGATGGTATTCGAAAAAGTTTGGATTATAATTATATCAATATTGCATTTTATAAATCTTTCATCTTCGCATTTATTATTAGTACAGTGCCTTCTTATTTTGGATACTATGTTAAGGGAGGTGCTTTAGAAATTGGTAAGGCCGGCACCTTATCTGTGGTAGTAAGTTGTATTATTATTTTAATTGCTGATTATTTAGTGGCTTCCATTGCAATATAAGTTATCTTAGTGCTATAATTTTTTTGTATGAAAATAAGTTTTCATGGAGCTGCTAGAACCGTTACTGGCTCTAAACATTTGGTAACATTAGATAACGGAGAGACCTTCTTATTAGACTGCGGTTTGTTTCAAGGAATGGGAAGAGATACTGATGGATTGAATGCCGATTTTGGTTTTGATCCAAAATCTGTGAATTATGTAATTCTTTCTCATGCACATATAGATCATTCTGGATTAATTCCAAAACTTGTGAAAGATGGTTTTAGAGGAAATATCTATTGCACGCCAGCCACCAAGGCATTGACAGAAGTATTGCTAGAAGACTCAGCGATGATTCAAAGAGACGATGCTAAGTACGGTAATAAGCGTAGAGCCAAGCAAGGCTTGCCACCAATTGATCCTTTATATGATATGGACGATGTGAATCTGGCTATTCCTATGTTAGTGCCTATTGAATACAACAAGCCCACACAGATTACACCTAGCGTTGAATTATTATACACCGATGCCGGACATATTATTGGAAGTGCTGCAGTGAGTTTGAAGATCAAAGAAAAAGAAGAAGTAAAAACCTTGACTTTTAGTGGGGACATTGGAAGATACAGAGATATGATTTTAAGATCACCTGCTGAATTTCCTGCTGCAGATTTTATTATTATTGAAAGTACTTATGGTGACAAGTTGCACGATTTAATTCACACCACTCCAGACGATTTACTAAAACATATCGAAGAAACCTGCGTAGGGAGAAAAGGCAATTTAATTATTCCAGCATTTAGTGTAGGAAGGACGCAAGAAATTTTATACGAACTAAATCAGTTGTCTATTGAAAAGCGACTGCCACACATTCCTATTTATGTAGATAGTCCTTTGAGTATCGAAGCAACCGAAGTATTAAAATCTTATCCAAAATATTTTAATAAGAAAATTCAAAAATTATTAGAAATTGACGAAGATCCATTTGATTTCGAAGGTTTGAGATATATTAAATCAGTAGAAGAGAGTAAGGCCTTGAACGAAGATTTACATCCTAAAGTAATTATCTCTGCATCAGGTATGGCAGACGCCGGTAGGGTGAAGCATCATATCAAAAATAATATCAGCAATCCTAAAAACACGGTATTAATAGTAGGTTATTGTGAGCCCCATTCATTAGGAGGCAGATTAATGAATGGTCAGAAGGAAGTGAAAATTTATAGTGAGTTCTATGAAGTGAAATGTCATGTTGCATCTATTAGAAGTATGAGTGCACATGGAGACTATGAAGATTTGATGCAATTCTTGGCTTGTCAGGTGCCACATTTAGTGAAACAAATTTATGTGGTACATGGGGAAGCGGAAGTGCAGGATAAATTTGCAGAAAGATTAATGAAAAAAGGTTTTAAAGAAGTGATTGTGCCTCAAATGCATGAGGAATTTATCATGCAATAAAGTTCGCTATGTTCTTTATGGAGGTTTATTTAAAATAAAGTCTGCGGAGTGAAGATGGTATAGTTCACCTGTTCCGTTGGATGGTCCGCTTGTTGGAAATTTTTGGCTACTGTATGGGCTTTCATTTTCTCTGCAGGATATTGATAAGTCGCAATTTCTTGAATTTGTTTTTCAGTTAAATGTTCATTGATCCAAGTATTGGCTCTTTCATCGTCTAAAATAGTGGGCATTCTTTTTTTTACATTGTGAATCTTACTCATCAAGCTATTGGCTTCGGTGGTAATGATACCAAAACTATTTTTAGTTTCTCCCGAACTATAATCGGTCCAAGTGTTCCATACACCTGCAATATAAAATAATGGTGTATTTTCTATTTGAATGCAGTGAGGATATTTTTGCTTTTCAACTTCCTGCCATTCAAAAAAATGAGAAGCGAGTACCAAACATCTATTGGTATGCACCACTGCTTGTGCCACTTTATTGGTAAAAATGCCTTCTGATTTGATATTAAGGGTAGTGTATTTCTTTCTTGATTCAATCAGTTCTTTTTGATTGCGTGTCCAATTGGGTATCAATTCCCAGTGCATCAGTCCTGGCCTTAGGGCATTATCTTCTTTGTAGATCACTGGCCATTGGTTATAGGAGAAACCAGATTGAACGGGAATATCAATAGGGTCCAATTCTAATGGAGTGTCACCCAGTTTGATGGTTTGCTTCTTAGGTACTTTAACGCCAATGACATAGCACATGGTTCAAAATTAAGTATAATTTGGGATGAACCATTGGGTGGGCGATTTGTTATATAATATATGAAAGCGCTATACATACCCCTTATTTTAGCTGGAATTTACATTGTATTCCAGTCTTTTAAAACCATCGGTTCATTAAAGACAGAGAAACAAGCGTATCGTTTGGTTAAAAAGGAAGCGGGTTTTGAAATCAGGTATTATCCTGCGGCAACCTTGGCCACGGTGTATTCCAAAGGAACCAATTATAAATCAGTGGCTAGTTCGGGATTCAATAAGTTGGCCAAGTACATATTTGGAGGCAATCAACAAAAAGAAAGTATTTCTATGACGGCTCCAGTAAGAATGAGTATTACTGAAAAAGGTTCCAGTATGAGTTTTGTGATGCCTAAAAAGTATAACGATAAATCATTGCCCACACCCAATGATCCTCAAATTGAGATCAAGCAATCAACACCAGAGTATGTAGCAGTAATTAGTTTTGGTGGTTATGCTTCTGATGAGAAAATTAAGGAACACTACGAGCAATTATCAGCTTTATTAAAAGAGCGAAAAATCAAAGAGAAGGGTGGATATAATTTTTTAGGATACAATGCACCATTTCAATTTATTGGTAGAACCAACGAAGTTATTATCCCTATTGAATGGAAAGAATAGATATTGATAGAATCATAGAGATGGCTTGGGTAGATAGAACGCCTTTTGAAGCCATCACATTTCAGTTTGGTATTTCAGAAGC
>CANHUW010000037.1 GCA_947463975.1 Bacteroidota bacterium | reverse complement strand
CCCACGACCTACAGTGCCACAAACTGTCGCTCTAACCTACTGAGCTATACCCTCCATTTTGGGTCGCAAAAATACATTAATTCAGTAATCTATAAAATTAGTTGGCCATGTTTTTATAAAATTATGGTAAAAAGATCCAGATTATCGAACAATAACTGCTTTCAAACCCATTTTACGCTATTTTTGAATTTCTTCATGCGATCAATTATGACATATATAAAACAAAATAAATGGTCTTTTTTAGCCATTGGATTAGTATTCGGGGGTATATTTTTTGCTTTTAATATCAAAACAGATCAACAAGAACCTACATCTGTAAGACATAGAAAATTATTATCTACCATTGGACAGTTATTAGAATCAGAACATTACAGTCCTAGAAAGATAGATGATGTTTTTTCAAAAGAAGTTTTTGATAGTTATTTAAAGTCATTGGATCCGGACAAAACTTTGTTCTTGCAATCTGATGTGGATAGTCTAAGAATTTTTGAAAAAAGAATAGATGATGAAATTCACGGAAGTCCATTGAGTTTTACAGATGCAGTAGATTTTATTTATGAAAGAAGAATCAAAGAAGCTAAAGTATTATTTAATCAATTAATCGAAAAGCCGTTTGATTTTAATACGAATGATTCTATTTATTTCGATGTAGATAAGCTTTCTTTTGCAAAAAATATAAATGAGAGAGAGGAGAGGTGGAGAAAATTACTCAACTATAAAGTATTAGATAGATATGTAACTGCCACAGACGAGAGAGAAAAAAATAAAGGGAAAGAAAAATACATTGTTAAATCAGATTCTTTAATTGAAATAGAGTCTAGAAATGCAGTCAAGAAAATACAAATTAAAAAATTTGAATCATTAGAAAGAACTTTTGGAAAAGAAAAAAGATTTGAAACTTATTTAAATACGATCACGGGGTTAATGGACCCACACACTGATTACTTTGCTCCAGTGGAGAAAAGATCTTTCACAGAACAAATGAGTGGAGTGTTTTATGGTATCGGTGCCTTATTAGGACAGGATGAAAATGGCGTTAAATTGGTAAACATCACACCTGGTGGGCCAGCATGGAAATCGGGTCAGTTAGTGGCTAATGATGTGATCATAAAAGTAGCGCAAGGTGCAGAAGAGCCAGTGGATATTGAAGGTTATGAAACCACTGATGCAGTTAAATTAATTAGAGGCAGTCAGGGTACGGAAGTGAGATTAACCATTAGAAAGCCAGAAGGCACCATCAAAGTGGTATCCTTGATTAGAGAAAAAGTTGTTTTGGATGAAGGCTATGCCAGAAGTGCTGTAATAACAAAAGGCAATGACAAGTATGGCTATATTTACTTACCAGATTTTTATGCCGATTTTGAAAGAGAAGATGGGCATAGATGTTCAGAAGATGTAGCCAAAGAGATCGTTAAATTAAAAGCTGAAAACGTAAAAGGTATTACTATTGATGTAAGATATAATGGCGGCGGTTCTTTATACGAAGTAGTTCAAATGGTAGGTTTATTCATCGATAAAGGCCCTGTGGTTCAAATTAGAGACAAGAGTGGTCGATCACAAGTATTGTATGACGAAACGCCAGGTACTTTATATGATGGTCCTTTAGTAGTGATGGTGAATGAATTCAGTGCATCTGCAAGTGAAATTTTTGCAGCAGCAATACAAGATTATAAAAGAGGTATTATTGTTGGAAGTAGTTCTTCTTATGGAAAGGGAACAGTCCAAAGAAATGTTTCATTTGGTAAGCCATTAGATTCATTAGGTATACAAACAGAATATGGCGCTGTGAAATTAACCATTCAAAAGTTTTATAGAATTAATGGTAGTTCTACTCAGAAAAGAGGCGTTGCTCCGGATATTATTCTGCCAGATGAGTATGAGTATTTCAAATATAGAGAGAAAGACAATCCCAATGCATTGGCTTGGGATGAAATGGAAAAAGCAAAATACCAGATTTGGACAAAAAGTCCATCTATCTACAGTATTGCTAGTGTTGAAAATAAAAAGATCAGTGCAGACACTGCCGTGGCTAAATTCAAAAAAAATGCTCAATGGATTGCCGGTCAAATTGAGCGACCTTCTTATTTAAATATCAATAAATTCAAGGCGTTTAAAAAACAAATACAAGATATAGTTCAACAGAACGAAAATATTTTAAAGCTGAAAGAACCTATGCAGGTTGCCCCCCTTAAGGCTGATCATGATAAGTTTTATAACAATCCTGATAAACCTAAGCAAGATAGATATCAAGCATGGTTAAAACAGGTTGCAAAAGACATTCAATTATCACAATCAAATGCATTATTGGGAAAATTGTCTATCAATAGCAATATTGTAAAGAAGGGGTAATTTTAAAATAACAACAATGGCAGAACAGGAGAATGAAAAGCTTTGGCATGTAATTTATACCAAATCCAAGTGGGAAAAAAAGGTGGATAGTCTATTGATGCAAAGGGGCTTCGAGAGTTGGTGTCCAGTGCAGAAGAAAGAAAGACAATGGTCTGATAGAAAAAAAATAATCGAAGAGCCTCTTTTTAGATCTTATGTTTTTGTAAAAGCTGCGAAGGTTGAGCGTAATCAAATTTTATCTGTAAATGGAGTAGTTAATTTTTTGTACTTTGAAAAAAAGCCTGCTATCATTAGAGATAAGGAAATTCAAACCATCAAAAAATATTTAGGAGAGTCTTATCAAAGCATTCAAGTGGTTGATATGACGAATATTCCTCCACAAACCAGAGTGGCTATTAATAATGGTTTGTTTATGGGTCAAAAAGGGGAAGTCATTAAATCTGGCAAAAAGAATGTATTCGTTAGATTAGAAAGCATCAATATGATGATGATTGTAGAATTTAAAGTAGAAGAAATTTCGGTCATTTAAGCAATTGTCCAATCCACTATTTGGTTACTCCATTCTGCTCTATAAGGAGTAGTAATTCTAATATAGTTATCTGTATAGCCTTCTAATAAAGCTATGTCATTTGGGTCTTTTTGCTTGATCGATTCAAACAGTACTTTTCTGTTTGATCCAATATGCTGTGCCTTAAAATACTGCTCTTTTTGATAAGACAAATTGCGCAACACTTTGTTTCTTTCTTGTCTTACGTTAATTGGCACAATTGGTTTAATCTCCAAAGCCTTGGTGGCAGCTCTTTCTGAATAGGTAAATACATGCAAGTAGGAAATATCCAAAGCATGAATAAATTCCATACTTTCTTTAAAATAGGCTTCTGTTTCACCTGGTGATCCAACAATCACATCCACTCCAATACTTGCATGAGGAATGAGTTGATTAATTAGATCAATCTTGTCTTTATACAATTGGCTATTATATCTTCTTTGCATTAATTTCAAAACCGCATCAGATCCACTTTGCAAAGGAATATGAAAATGCGGCATGAATCTTTTACTTTGAGCTACCCATGCAATCATTTCGTCAGTTAACAAATTAGGTTCAATAGAAGAGATGCGGTATCTAGGAATACTTGTTGCTGTATCTAATGCTTTGATTAAATCAAAGAAATTCTCTTCTCTTTTCTTTCCTCCGTCATAGCCCTTTCCAAAATCGCCTAAATTAATTCCAGTGAGTACAATTTCTTGAACACCATTAGAGGCCAATTCTTGTGCTTGCTTAACTACATTGTCAATACTGTCACTTCTACTTTTCCCTCTTGCCATAGGTATGGTACAAAAAGAGCAGCTATAATCACAACCGTCTTGTACTTTTAAAAATGTTCTTGTTCTGTCATTCACTGAGAAAGAACTATTGAAACCAGAAACGGTTTCAATATCACAACTACAAATTTTGGTAGCATCTCCCTTAGATAAGGTAGAAATATGTTCTACTAAATTGAATTTTTCAGCTGCTCCTAATACCAAATCTACACCTGGAATCTCTGCAATTTCTTTGGGTTTTAATTGAGCATAACATCCAGTAATCACCACAAAGCTTTCAGGGGCTAATTTTTGAATCCTTCTTACCAGTTGTCTACATTCTTTGTCAGCATTTTCTGTTACAGAACAGGTATTGATGACATATACGTCTGCCTGCTCGGTAAATGCCTTTTTCTCAAAGCCTTCTTGCTCCAATTGTCTAGCAAGAGTTGAAGTCTCCGAAAAATTAAGTTTACAGCCTAAAGTATGAAAAGCGACAGAGCGTTTATTTTCCATGGGATGCAAAGATAAAAAACATAGGGGGAAACCGAAAATCTTAAAATAATCATAAAGCGCCTATTAATTTCCCATTTTGGTTCATTTGGGTTAAGTTTGCATCTACTAAAATGGATAAGAATGGACTTTAAAAAAGTAAACAATTGGACAGGCTGGATCGTAACATTCATAGCATGTTCGGTGTATATTATGACTTCAGAACCTGCAGGTAGTTTCTGGGATTGTGGAGAGTTTATTAGCAGTGCGTATAAATTACAAATTCCTCATCCTCCAGGAGCTCCAATGTTTGTCCTAATGGGAAGGATTTTTATTATTCTTTTTGGAGACAACCCATTGACGGCCGCTAAAGCGGTGAATAGCATGAGTGCCTTAGCAAGTGGGTTTACTATTTTATTTTTATTCTGGACGATTACGCATTTTGCCAAAAGAATGGTGGAGAAAGCTAGCGGAGCTGATTTAACTCAACACCAAATTTTATTGGTAATGGGAGCAGGTGTGGTAGGAGCGTTGGCTTATACATTTAGTGATTCATTTTGGTATTCAGCGGTTGAAGGGGAAGTATATGCATTGAGTTCTTTCTTTACTGCTTTGGTATTTTGGGCAATCTTAAAATGGGAACATAAAGCTGATCAACCAGGTTCTGAGAAGTGGATCATTTTTATATTTTATATGATGGGTGTTTCTATTGGAGTTCACTTATTAAATATCTTAACCATTCCTGCAATTGTAATGGTGTATTATTTCAGAAATTACAAAGCCAATTGGAAAGGTGGATTAGTGGCTTTCTTTATTGGCGTGGTAATTACTGGTTTTATACAAGTATTCTTGATTCAATACACGATTAAGTGGGCTGGTGCTTTTGATGTGGCTTTTGTTAACAGTTTTGGATTGCCCTTCTTTAGTGGATTTATCACTTTCTTTGTTTTAGTGGCAATTGCCATTGCATTCGGCATTCGTTATGCCAACAAGAAGGGTTACTATTTCATGAAATTGGGTATTTGGTCAATGGTATTCTTCTTCTTAGGGTATACAAGTTATATTACTACTATGATACGCTCTAATGCGGATACATCTGTAGATATGTACAATGTAGACAATCCAGTGACTTTAATGGGTTATTTAGGAAGAGAGCAATACGGAGACTGGCCTATTTTATATGGTCCTGATTATGTAGACAAGGTAGACAATATAGAAGGTAGTGATCAATATGTAAAAGCAAAAGACACTTACGAAGTTGCTGGAAAAAATTACAAGCGTGATTGGTCTTCTGCTCCATCTGCACATTTGTTTCCAAGAATGTGGGATTCAGAAAATGATAGAGGGCAGATGGATAGTTATAGGGCTTTTGCAGGCGTAGTAGAGGGAGAAGCTCCAACATTGCGAGATAATATCAAATACTTTACCAATTATCAGTTTGGATTTATGTATTTGCGTTATTTCTTATGGAATTTTGCAGGTAAGCAAAACGATTTACAAGGCTTCGGTAATGTAAGAGACGGTAATTTTAAAACAGGGATTTCATTTGTAGACAATGCTATTTTTGGAGATCAATCCAAGTTGCCAGATTCTATTAGTAAGAATAACAATGCGAGTAACAATTTATTTATGTTGCCGTTTATCTTAGGTATCATTGGTTTTATTTTCCAATACCAACATGCAAGAAAAGACTTTGCAGTAACTGGTTTATTGTTCTTCTTTACCGGTATTGCCATTGTGCTTTATTTAAACCAAGTAAGCTTACAACCGCGTGAACGTGATTATGCTTATGTAGGTTCTTTCTATGCCTTTGCCATTTGGATTGGCTTGGGAGTATTACAAATAGCTGAATGGCTTAGAAAAGCCGTAGCTCCTAATATGGCTGCTATAATTGCCACTGTTATTAGTTTCTTAGCTGTTCCGGCTTTGATGGCGCAACAAGAATGGGATGATCATGATAGAAGCCAAAAAACTTTACCAAGAGATTTGGCTAGAAACTATTTAGAGAGCTGTCCTCCGAATGCTATTTTATTCTCTTTTGGAGACAATGATACTTATCCATTATGGTATGCACAAGAAGTAGAAGGCATTAGACCAGATGTAAGAGTGGTTGTAAATAGTTTATTGGGATCAGATTGGTACATGAAAGAGCTTAGATACAAAGTAAATCAAAGTGACAAATTTGATGTTATATTCACTGATGAACAAGTAGCTGGAAATAAATTAAATGCTGCTTATTATTATCCTGTTCCAGGTTATACAGAAAATCAATATTATAATTTAGATTCTGTTTTAAGATACGTTGTTGCGGATCCTTCAGGAAAGTATCAAATGGCTACGCAGGATGGAAGTTCTGTGAACATTTTCCCAACACATAAATTTAGTGTACCTGTAAATAGAGCTAACGCTTTGGCTTCTGGTATTGCAAAACCTACAGATTCTATTTTGAGTGAATTGAAAATTGATTTTAATCCTAATAGACAATACTTGGTGAAAAATGAAATGGCCATTTTTGCCATTATTGCAACAAGTCAATTTAAGCGCCCCATTTGCTTTACTTCCCAACAAGATTTAAAAGATTTGGGTTTAGATAAGTATGCACGTCAAACTGGGATGGCTTATCAATTAGTTCCTGTTTTAAATTCTTCTATTGATACCGATGCTGCGTATAAAAATATTATGGATAAGTTTAGTTTTGGTAATGCACAGAATCCGAAAGTTTACTTTGACGAAGAGAATAGAAGACACCTGAATTCTATTAGATATTCTATTGCTGAAATTGCATTAGCATTAGCGGCAGAAGGGAAAAAGGACAGCGCTAGACAATTATTAAAGAAAATAGATGCAGTAACTAATGATAAGAATTTCCCTTATGGTATGACTTCTAATAGAGGTAATCAACACAATTACTTTAGCTACGTATTCTTACAAGCTTGTTATGCTGCTGAGGATAAAGCTTTAGCTAAAAAAGTAAGTACATCTGTAGTGAAAGATATCAAACAACAATTAACCTACTATAGATTTCTAGGAGAGGCGATGAGCGAGGATCAATTTATGCAAAATGCAGATGCTGCTTACCAAGGCAAGCCAACAGCATTTAGCAACAAGCAAATGTCTTTTGTACAAGACATTCTAACTTGTTATCAATTAGAAGCAGCTATTGCTAAATTAGAGCAAGATACTAAAGTAAAGTAGTTAAAATATCGACTACCTGATCAATTTCTTGACGGGTATTATTTTTCGAGAAGGAGAAACGCACTGTTGCGATTTCTCCTTCTTTTTTTAATGCTTGAATTACATGAGAACCTTGTTGAGCGCCACTTGAACAAGCACTTCCGCCACTTGCGCAAATATGATGTATGTCTAGATTAAACAACAACATATCTGTTTTATCTGTTTTTGGAAAATTAGTACTTAATAAAGTGTATAAACTGTTTCCAAAAGGATCTCCATTAAAACTCACTCCAGGTATCTTTTGCACTAACTGATCGTGCATGTATTGCTTCAATGTTTGCATGTAAGCGCTGTCTTTTTCATAAGATGCACTGGCTAATTCTAAAGCTTTTGCAAAACCAATGATACCATACAAATTTTCTGTACCTGCACGCATATTTCTTTCTTGAGCACCCCCATAAACCAAAGGGTTGATTTTTATATTTTCATTAATATACAAAATACCTACGCCCTTTGGACCATGAAATTTATGCCCAGCACCTGTGATAAAATCTACAGGTGTTTCTCTCAAATTAAAGGGGAAGTGTCCAACCGTTTGTACAGTATCACTATGAAAATAAGCGTTGTTCTTCTTGCATAAAGCGCCAATTTCATATAAATCAATCATATTGCCTATTTCATTATTGGCATGCATGATGGATACAATGGTTTTTTCTTCATGGGTATTTAATAATTGCTCTAGATGATCTACGTCAATATGACCATTATGCAAAATATTAACCCAAGACAATTTGATGTTGTGTATTTTCGCTAAATGCTCCACAGTATGAAGTGTTGCATGGTGCTCGATAGGAGAGCTGATAATATGTTTACATCCAAGATCGTGAATGGCTGCGTGTAAAATGGTATTACTACTTTCTGTCCCACCACTCGTAAAAAAAATTTCAGAAGGCTTTGCACCTAAGTTCTTTGCAACCGATTTTCTAGCTTGCTCAACCGCCATTCTAGTTTCTCTTCCATAGCTATAAATGGAAGATGGGTTGCCAAATTTCTCTGTTAAATAGGGCATCATTGCTTCCAATACAGCAGGGTCTAATGAAGTAGTGGCTGCATTATCAAAATATATTCTTTCCATCCCGCTACTTTATTGAATGTATTATTGAAATAATATGGTCTGCTAATGTATCTGCTGCTTTTTGAGATTTTGCTTCAGTATAAATACGCATAATAGGTTCTGTATTACTGGTTCTTAAATGTACCCATTCGTCTTCAAAGTCAATTTTAAACCCATCTACTTTATTAATAGGGTATGCAGAGAACTTGGTTTCTAAAGTACTAAAAATAGTGTCTAAAGACAAAGAAGCGTTTAAATCCATCTTCTTTTTACTCATAAAATATGCTGGATAGCTTGCTCTTAATGCTGAAGCAGTTTTTTGCGTCAAAGCTAAATGGCTTAAAAATAAAGCAATGCCAATTAATGCATCTCTTCCATAATGTAAATCAGGTACAATAATTCCTCCATTCCCTTCTCCTCCAATAACCGCTTTTTCTTGCTTCATCATATTTACAACATTCACTTCGCCCACTGCACTTGCAAAATAAGAACAGCCATACTTTTCAGTAACATCTTTTAAAGCTCTTGTAGAAGATAAATTGCTTACAGTGGCACCTTTTTTATGTTGTAATATATAATCAGCAACCGCTACTAAAGTATATTCCTCTCCAAATAATTCCCCATCCTCACTCACAAAACATAGACGATCTACATCTGGATCTACAGCAATCCCAATGTTTGCTTTATTCTTTGTAACAGTACTACAAAGTTCTGTAAGATGTTCTTTCAATGGTTCTGGATTATGTGCAAAATCTCCAGTCATTGCCTCATTCAGTATGGTAATATGCTTAACGCCTAAAGCATGCAGCAATGCAGGTACCGTAAAAGCACCTGAACTATTAATGGCGTCTAATACAATAGAAAAATTAGCCGCTTCAATAGCTTTTTTATTTACCAATGGATAATTTAATATTGCTTCAATATGCTTTTCTAAACTATTGTTATCTGCGATCAATGATCCTAATGCATCTATATTGGCATAATTAAAACCTTCATTGGCTGCAATGTTTAAAATGGTCTTTCCATCTTCAGCGCTTACGAATTCTCCTTTTTCATTTAATAATTTTAAGGCGTTCCATTCTTTCGGATTATGACTCGCTGTTAAAATAATCCCTCCGTCTGCTTTTTCAAATACCACTGCCATCTCCACAGTTGGTGTAGTACTTAAGCCTAAATGAATTACATCGATTCCCAAAGCCAATAAACTTTGTTCCACCATGGCTTCCACCATATTGCCACTCATTCTACCATCTCTTCCAACCACCACTTTCTTTTTCCCAGCGGATTTGCCATTCAACCATGTTCCGTATGCTGATGCAAATTTCACTATGTCCAAAGGGGTAAGGTTATCGTTGGGTTTCCCTCCGATGGTTCCTCTAAATCCAGATATACTTTTAATTAATGCCATTTGGGTTCTAATTGAGCTACAAATTTACTTTAAATTTTTGCACTTCTTGTATCTTTATGCTATGACAATGAGCATTTGGTCGTCCCTTTTAGCAAAAGATCAGGCATTATTTACAAGTATAAATAGTTCTTGGACCCATTCTATTCTAGATCATGTATTGCCTTGGTGCAGAAATGCCCAAAATTGGTACCCTTTTTATGCAATTTTATTGGTGTATTTATTCATTCTATGGGGAAAAGCTACTTGGAAATGGTTGCTTTTTGCAATCATCAATCTTACGCTGACTGATCAAATAAGTAGCAGTATTTTCAAACCATTGGTACATAGATTAAGGCCCTGTGCAGACCCATTGATGGCTGGTAAGGTTAGATTATTATTAGATCATTGTTCCGGTGGTTTCAGTTTTACTTCTTCCCATGCTGCCAATCATTTTGGATTAGCCATGTTTATATTTATAAGTCTCACGCCAGTTTTTAAGAAGTATACTTGGTTATTTTTTTTATGGGCAGGGGTGATTGCTTATGGACAGATATATGTGGGCGTGCATTATCCATTAGATGTATTGGCTGGGGCAATGATCGGTCTTGTAGTAGGTAAACTAAATGGGATGGTCTTTAAAAAATTTCAACATGCATAAGAATAGCTTTATAATTAGTTTATCTGCTATTTTGATAGTGTATTGTTTAGGAGCATTTTCCATTCCATTAATGGATGTGGATGCTGCTCAGTATGCATCCATTAGTAGAGAGATGTTAGAAAAGCAATCTTATTTACAATTATTTGATTTACATGCTGATTACTTAGATAAGCCACCCATGTTATTTTGGTTGTCTGCTCTATCCATGAAAGTTTTTGGGATCTATGATTGGGCTTATCGTATACCTTCTTTATTGTTTTTAGGTATCGCATTATTTTCAACCTTCCATTTTGCTAAACTTTATTATCATATCACTACGGCAAGATTAGCGACACTGATGCTTGCTTCAAGTCAGGCTTTTTTCTTAATAGCACATGATGTAAGAACCGACACCATGTTGGTAGGATGGGTGATGGCTGCAATTTGTGCAATTGCTTATTGGACTATTCAAAAAAAGCATACCTATTTCTTTATCGCAGTTATAGCTATTGCTGGCGGCATGATGACCAAAGGGCCCATTGCATTAGTGGTGCCTATTTTATGTTTTGTGCCTGAATGGTACTGTAAAAAAGATTGGGCTTATTTTTTCAAACCCATTTATTTAGTAGGAATAATCATCATTGCATTGTTATTGTTCCCAATGACATGGGGTTTATACCAACAATTTGATCTACATCCAGGTAAAATTATCAATCACCGACCGATACAATCTGGGGTGGAGTTTTATTATTGGACACAGAGTTTTGGAAGGTATACAGGTGAGAATGCTTTTAAAGAAATGGGCTATTTTACTTTTTTATTGGAGAATATGTTTTGGAGTTTCTTGCCTTGGATATTTGTATTTCTTTGGGCTTTGGTGGCTAAATTCATTACCATCATTAAAGAAGGGCTCTTTAGTCCAACTACTGAGCGCATCAGTTTTTTTGGTTTTGTCTTAACTTACATAGTGCTATCTAGAAGTCAGGCACAATTACCTCATTATATTTTTGTGGTGTTTCCATTGGCAGCTGTTTTAACTGCTGCACATTGGGAGAAAATATTATGGAACAACT
>CANHUW010000036.1 GCA_947463975.1 Bacteroidota bacterium | reverse complement strand
TGGCAGAGGATAATCTAATAATTTTTAAGAAGCCAACGCAAATAAAATTAACATGGAAGCAAATCACAATATTACATTACCAGAAGGTTCAATAGAAAAGCAAACCACTACCTTGAATTTTGGTCCTACGCATCCTGCAACCCACGGTGTGTTCCAAAATATCATGGAAGTAGATGGAGAACGCGTAGTATCTACTGAACAAACGGTTGGTTATATCCATCGCGCATTTGAAAAATTAGCAGAAAGAAGACCTTTATATCAGATCACACCTATTACGGATAGATTAAACTATTGTAGTAGCCCCATTAACAATATGGGTTGGCATATTACTTGCGAAAGATTCTTACAAATTGAAACACCCAAGCGTGTTGATTATTTGAGAATTATCATCATGGAGTTGGCGCGAATTTCAGATCACTTGATTTGTAATTCAATTGTGGGTGTGGATACGGGTGCATATACTGGTTTCTTATATGTGATGCAATATAGAGAGTTGATTTATGAAATATATGAAGAAGTATGTGGGTCAAGATTGACTACTAATATTGGAAGAATTGGAGGTTTCGAAAGAAATTTTACGAATACAGCCTTTACTAAATTGGAGAAATTCTTGAATGAATATCCAAAAGTGCTAAAAGAATTTGAAAGCTTATTCACGCGTAATAGAATTTTCATGGAGCGTACCCAAGGCACTGGTGGCATTAGTGCTGAGCGTGCAATGAACTATGGTTTTACGGGACCTAATTTAAGAGCTGCTGGGGTAGATTATGATGTGCGTGTGGCGAATCCATACAGTAGTTACCAAGATATAGATTTCACAGTACCCGTTGGGTCTACTGGAGATAACTATGATCGTTTCTTAGTGCGCAATGCAGAAATGTGGCAAAGTTTATCGATCATTCAACAAGCTTATAATAAAGTGCAATCTTTCAAAGGAACGGATGCAGAGATATTCCACGCTGATGTCCCTGAATATTATCTTCCTAAAAAAGAAGATGTATATACGAAGATGGAAGCATTGATATGGCATTTCAAAATTATCATGGGAGAAATTGATTTACCCAAAGGTCAAATCTATAGTCCAGTAGAAGGGGGTAATGGTGAATTAGGATTTTACTTAATCAGTGATGGTGGTAGAACGCCTTTCCGTTTGCATTTCCGAAGACCATGTTTCATTTATTATCAAGCTTATCCTGAATTAATTAAAGGGGGCATGTTAAGTGATGCGGTGGTTACCATGAGTAGTTTGAATTTAATTGCAGGTGAATTAGATGCATAATTAAAATAGAAAAGAATTGTATGGCATATATATTTAACGATACACAAATGGCCGAGTTTAAGCGCTTGGTGTCAAGATATCCAGAAGGAAAGCAAAAAAGTGCTTTGTTGCCTGTATTGCATTTAGCGCAAGAGAGTTTTGATGGATGGTTGCCAACAGAGGCATTAGATTATGTAGCAAGCTTATTGCAAATCGAACCCATTGAAGTATATGAAGTAGCTACTTTTTATTCCATGTACAATTTAAAACCAGTTGGTAAATATGTATTTGAAGTATGTCAAACTGGTCCTTGTATGATTAGCGGGTCTGATACAATTATAGATTATATTAAGCAAGTATTGTCAATTCAACCTGGCGAAACCACTAAAGATGGTTTATTTACTTTAAAATTAGTAGAGTGCTTAGGTGCTTGTGGTTATGCGCCAATGATGCAAGTGGGAAAAATATTTAGAGAACATTTGACCAAAGAAAAAGTAGATGCTATCATCGCTGAGTATAGACAAACGGCAAACAACAATTAAAAAGAACCTAGTTAAATAAATAACAATGGGCGTTAAATTATTATTAGAAAAAGCAAATGTTCCTGGGATAAGATCCTTTGAAGTATATCGCAGAGAAGGTGGTTACCGTTCTGTCGAAAAAGCTTTGAAAGAAATGAATCCAGAGTCTATCGTTGAGGAAGTGAAGAAAAGTGGATTAAGAGGTAGAGGTGGTGCTGGTTTTCCAACTGGAATGAAATGGAGTTTTATTGCAAAACCAGAAGGCGTTCCTCGTCACTTGGTATGTAATGCAGATGAGAGTGAGCCGGGTACTTTCAAGGATAGATATTTGATGGAATTTTTACCACACTTACTTTTAGAAGGTTTGATAGTTTCAAGTTTTGCATTGGGTTCTAGCGATACCTATATTTATATTAGAGGGGAGTATGCTTGGATTCCAGATATTTTAGAAGAAGCTATTGAAGAAGCAAAAGCTGCAGGCTTTTTAGGAAAAAATATTTTAGGTACTGGATTTGATTGTAATATTCATGTACAAAGGGGTGCTGGTGCATATATCTGCGGAGAAGAAACGGCCTTGATTGAATCATTAGAAGGTAAAAGAGGTAATCCAAGAATCAAACCTCCTTTCCCTGCGATCCAAGGTTTATGGATGCGCCCAACGGTGGTGAACAATGTGGAGACTTTAGCTGCTATAGTTCCCATTATCAATATGGGCGGTGATGAGTATGCAAAGATTGGTGTAGGAAGATCTACGGGTACTAAATTAATTTCGGCATGTGGTAATATCAATAAACCAGGTGTGTATGAAATTGACATGACCATTTCTGTAGAAGAGTTTATTTACAGTGATGAATATTGTGGTGGTATGAAGGGAGGTAAGCAATTAAAAGCTTGTATTCCTGGTGGATCATCTGTGCCTATTTTACCTGCCAACTTATTATTAAAAACTGCAAAGGGTGAAACCAGATACATGAACTATGAAAGTTTAAGTGATGGTGGATTTGCAACAGGTTCAATGTTAGGTTCTGGTGGTTTTATTGTATTAGATGAAGATCAGTGTATAGTTAAAAACACTTTGACATTAGCAAGATTTTATAGACACGAAAGCTGTGGTCAATGTTCTCCATGTAGAGAGGGCACAGGCTGGATGGAAAAAATATTATACAAGATTGAACATGGTAAAGGATCCATAAGTGATATTGATTTACTATGGGATATTCAAAGAAAGATTGAAGGAAATACCATTTGTCCATTAGGTGATGCTGCTGCATGGCCAGTAGCTGCTGCAATTCGTCATTTCCGTGACGAGTTTGAATGGCATGTTAACAATCCTGAACTTTCACAAACAAGCAATTTTGGTTTACAACACTATGCAGATCCAATTCATGTACCTGCATAACATAGAACGATAAACTATGAGCGAACAAACATTATTTAAAGTAACCATCGACAACATTACCGTTGAAGTACCGGCGGGCACTACAATTTTACAAGCTGCAAGAAAAATTGGCGGTGAAGTAGCGCCACCTGCAATGTGCTTTTATAGCAAATTAAAAGGTAGTGGTGGTAAATGTAGAACCTGTTTAGTAGAAGTAGCTAAGGGTTCTGAAAAAGATCCGCGTCCAATGCCAAAGCTAGTTGCTTCTTGTAGAACGACGGTGATGGATGGCATGGAAGTAAAAAACATTACTAGTGAAAAAGTGGTAGAGGCAAGAGCTGGTGTGGTGGAATTCTTATTGTTAAATCATCCATTAGATTGTCCTATTTGTGATCAAGCAGGCGAGTGTCATTTACAAGATTTAAGTTTTGAGCACGGAAAGTCTGGCACTAGATATGAGTTTCAAAGAAGAACATTTAAAAAACATGATTTAGGTAAGAATATACAATTGCATATGACGCGTTGTATATTATGTTATCGTTGTGTATTTACTGCAGATCAATTAACCAATAAACGTGAGCATGGTATTTTAGATAGAGGGGATCATGCAGAAATTGCAACACATATTGAAAAGAGTTTAGACAATGAATTTATTGGAAACGTGATTGATGTTTGTCCTGTAGGTGCATTAACAGACAAGACATTTAGATTCAAAAACAGGGTTTGGTTTTTAAAACCAATGGATGCGCATAGAGATTGTCCAACATGTTCTGGCAGAGTGACTTTGTGGAATAGAGGAGATGAAGTATTTAGAGTGACTGCAAGAAAAGATGAGTGGGGTGAAATTGAAGATACGCCAGATGGTCAACCAGGTTGGATATGTAACACTTGCAGATTTGACAAGAAAGAAACTGCAGACTGGGTGATTGAAGGTCCACGAGAAATCAATAGACATTCAGTGATTGCGCAAGGACATTATTCGGGCAAAATTGGTACTACTAAACCTAATGAAACTTTCACCGCAGTGAATGATGGAAGAACACCTCAATTATTAATGGATATTCACGATGAAAGTGAAGTGAATCAACCATCCATTCATTTGAGTCAAAACAAAGGGGCTTCTCATGGAGACACTTTTAACAATAACAAAGCTTAATTGATTATAGCATGACATTACTTTCATTTGATTGGGCATTTATCATAGAAAAATTAATAATGATTGCCATTATTGTTTTTGCTAGTTTAGGTATTGCCTTGTATACTACATTTGGTGAGCGAAAAGTGGCAGCCATTTTACAAGATCGTCCAGGTCCAAGCCGCGCTGGCCCATTCGGTTTATTACAACCATTGGCAGATGGTCTTAAATTAATTTCCAAGGAAGAAATTATTCCTACACATGCCAATAAGTGGTTATTTATTTTAGGGCCAGGTTTAGCAATGACAGCAAGTTTAATGACTTGTGCAGTGATTCCTTGGAGTACTGCTGTGGATGTTTTTGGTCGTCATGTAGCATTACAAGTAGCTGATGTAAATATTGGTCTTTTATACGTTTTTGCTGTAGTGAGTATGGGCGTATATGGTATTATGATTGGAGGATGGGCATCTAACAATAAGTTCTCATTGATGTCTGCGCTAAGAGCAGCATCACAAGCTATTAGCTATGAATTGGCAATGGGTTTAGCCTTAATTGCTTTATTAATGACAACAGGATCTTTAAGTTTAAAGACCATTGTTGAACAACAAGTAGCTGGCAATTGGTGGAATATTGTGTATCAACCATTAGGCTTTTTGTTGTTTTTTATAGCAGCATTAGCAGAGTGTAACAGAACACCATTTGATTTACCTGAAGCTGAAAACGAATTGAATTTTGGTTATCACCAAGAATACTCTTCTATGAAATTGGGATTTTATTTATTTGCTGAATACATTAACATGATTATGAGTAGTGCAATTATGGCATCTATGTATTTTGGTGGGTATGATTTGCCATTCTTTAATGAAGCAAGTGTAGCACCTAATATTGCTGCATTAATTGGGGTAGGTACTTTATTAATTAAGATAGTATTATTCATCTTCTTATTTATGTGGATTCGTTGGACGATTCCTAGATTTAGATATGATCAATTAATGAATCTTGGTTGGAAAACCATGATCCCATTGGCATTATTCAACTTATTATTAACGGGCGCAGTGATTTTAGCTAAATTATAATTTATAAAAACGATATACCAATAATATGCAAGCACTTACCAATAAAGCACAAGCAGTTAACAGAGCTCCAATGAGTTTCTGGGAGCGCTTGTATTTAATTAATATCATTAAGGGTATGTTTATTACGTTTAGTCATATGTTTAAGAAACAACCCACTATTCGTTATCCAGAACAAAAACGTGAGTTTAGTCCCGTATTTAGAGGATTACATGTTTTAAATAGAGACGAGGCTGGCAGAGAGCGTTGTACAGCATGTGGCTTATGTGCTGTTGCTTGTCCAGCCGAAGCCATTACCATGGAAGCTGCGGAGCGTCAAGATGGGGAAGAGCATTTATATAGAGAAGAAAAATATGCTGCCAAATACGAGATCAATATGTTACGTTGTATTTTCTGCGGCCTTTGTGAAGAAGCTTGTCCAAAAGATGCAATCTATTTAAGTGAAACTTTTGCTCCTGCAAATTACACTCGTAAAGGTTTTATCTACGGAAAAGACGATTTATTAATTCCTAATCCTACTACAGAAGCAGCAGCTTTTGCGGCAGCTAAAGGAGTAGAAGCTTAATTATATGAATACATTAGAGATTTTATTTTACGCATTATCTGCATTTGCTATTGTTAGTGCAGTAATGGTTTTGATAAGCAAGAACCCCATTCATAGTGTACTTTGGTTAATCTTGGTATTCTTCGCTATTTCTGGTCATTATATTTTATTAAATGCTCAGTTTTTAGCGATTGTAAATATCATTGTGTATGCTGGTGCGATTATGGTATTGTTTTTATTTGTGATTATGTTAATGAATGTAAAGAAAGACAAAGAACCACAAAAGCAAAATTTGATTAAGTTCATTGGTGTTATCGCGGGGGGTAGTTTCTTGACTTTATTAATTGCCTTGGTTAAACAAACAAGTCAATTACAAGGGAAAACTGTTTTATTAAAAGAAGGAACGATTGGTTTAATTCATCCTTTAGGAAAAGCTTTGTTTAGTGATTATGTGGTTCCATTTGAAATAAGCAGCGTATTATTCTTAAGTGCAATGGTGGGGGCTGTAATTATTGGTAAAAAATAAAATTATTAGGATATGCCTATATTAAATTATATCTATTTGTGTTTGACATTGTTCAGCATTGGCGTTATTGGCGTATTAGTGCGTCGCAATGCAATAATTGTATTTATGTGTATTGAATTGATGTTAAATGCGGTGAATCTGCTTTTGGTTGCATTTTCAAAAATGTACAACGGAGCAGCTTTTGCCAATGCGCCAACATCTACAATAGGGATAGATGCACAAATATTTGTATTCTTTATTATGGTAGTAGCTGCGGCTGAAGTAAGTGTTGGATTGGCTATCATCGTAATGATGTATAGAAATACGCACTCGGTAGATATTAATTTCTTAAATAGATTAAAGAACTAATTCGTTTCGCATGAAAGTAATTATCGCGTTTATTATACTATGGCCCTTGGTTGGATTTTTATTCAATGGATTAGGTCGTAATGTTTGGAGCAAAAATACTGTTGCTTATAAAGCCACTGGATATATTCTAGCTTCCTTTATATGTAGCATTTTGGCATTTATCCATGTGCAAGAACAAGGAGCCATTACCGTACATTATTTTGATTTTATCAATACGAGTAGTCTAATTATTCCATTTGATTTTAAAGTAGACCAATTATCAAGTTTATTCTTATTGGTGATCACAGGGGTAGGTACTTTGATTCACTTGTATTCAACGGCTTATATGAAAGATGAAGAAGCGCCACATTATGCACGCTACTTTGCTTATTTGAATTTATTTATTTTCTCCATGTTGTTATTGGTGCTGGGTGACAACTTTGTAATCATGTTTATTGGATGGGAAGGTGTGGGCTTATGTTCTTATTTACTGATTGGTTATTGGTTCTCCAATAATCATTTCAACTATGCTGCGAAGAAGGCCTTCATCATGAACAGAATTGGTGATCTAGGTTTTTTATTAGCTATATTTTGGTTGATCGTTAAATTAGGTACCGTGAGTTATAGTGAAGTTTTTACTGCGGAGAGTTTGGCTAAATTTTCTTCTACAGATATCACTGCAATCACTTTATTATTGTTTGTTGGTGCGATGGGTAAAAGTGCACAGATACCTTTATTTACTTGGTTACCAGATGCAATGGCGGGTCCAACACCTGTATCTGCATTGATCCACGCTGCAACCATGGTTACAGCGGGCATCTATATGATTACTAGAGCAAATATGTTATTTAGTGCAAGTGAATTAACACAGCATGTGATTGCCATTATAGGTATTAGTACTGCATTGTTATCAGCAACTATTGCGCTTAAGCAAAATGATATTAAAAAAGTATTGGCTTATTCAACAGTGAGTCAATTGGGGTATATGTTTTTAGGTTTAGGAGTAGGCGCTTATTCTGGTGCGGTATTCCATGTAATTACGCATGCTTTCTTTAAAGCATTATTGTTCTTAGGTGCTGGTTCTGTCATTCATGCAATGCATCACGAACAAGATATTCGCAAGATGGGAGGATTGAAAACAAAATTACCCATCACGCATTTAACTTTTTTAATTGCTTGTATCGCTATTGCAGGAGTTCCGCCATTTAGTGGCTTCTTCTCTAAAGACGAAATTTTAGCGGCGGCATTTGCAAAAAGTCCTATTTATTGGGCACTAGGTGTATTGGGTGCTGCGATGACTGCTTTTTATATGTTCCGTTTGTATGCAACTACTTTCCTAGGTCAATTCAGAGGCACGCATGAGCAAGAACATCACTTACATGAGAGTCCTATTTCCATGACTTTGCCATTGATTGTATTGGCTATCGCAAGTGCTGTAGCAGGCGCACTAGGTATTCCAGCATTGATGGGCGGAAACCATTGGTTATCACATCAATTAATTCCTATTATTGGAGAAGCGCATGAAGCCCATTTATCTCATGAGACAGAGTGGATTTTAATGGCCGTTTCTGTAAGCATTGCTTTAGTGGCATTGTTGATTGCGGTGAATAGATATAAGAAAAAAGCAGATGAAGAGCCAATATCGACATTGGGTAAATTCCTCTACAACAAATGGTATATAGACGAGTTTTACAACAATACTGTAGTGCAACCATTGAACAAGATGTCAGGATTCTTAAAAGAAACCATTGAAAGAAAAGTGATTGATGGCGCAGTAAATGGAACAGGCAAATTGGTTCAGTATGGTGCAAGACAAATAAGATTAATTCAAAGTGGTCAAGTAGGCTATTATATTTTATTCATGGTATTGTCATTGGTTTTGATGATCGTACTTTGGTTCAATGATATAGCTATCCTTAGATTTCTTTTTAAATTGACTCATAAATAATAAGTAATTATGTTCTTACTTTCTTTTTTAATTATACCAATTGTCGCAGCTATTGTTTTGCTTTTTATTCACCAAGATAAAAGAGCGCAAGATATAGCTATTGTGGCAAGTTTTGCAAGTTTAGCTGCTGCAGTGAATATGCTTTTTATAAATGTGTCAACTGTTGACCTCAATTGGTTACAGGTTTTAAATAGTCGTTTTGTTTTACAAGCAGATGGATTGGCTAAGCTTTTAATCTTATTGACTGCAATTAGTTTTCCTGCAATTTTTATAGCTACTGGCAAAAATCAAGTAGCACAAAAAAATACTTTTTTATCGCTCATGTTGTTTACACAAGCCGGTTTGATGGGCGTGTTTTTAGCAGGTGATGCATTATTATTTTACTTCTTCTGGGAATTAGCATTGATCCCAGTATATTTTTTATGTTCTATTTGGGGAGGAGAAAAAAGAATTGCGGTTACTTTTAAATTCTTCATTTATACATTCTTAGGTTCTTTATTCATGTTATTAGGCATCATCTTTATGTATATGCACACAAAGGATCATAGTTTTTCTTTTGCTTCATTTAAGGCTGCAGGATTAACCAATATGGAACAAGTCACAGCATTTGCTTTATTCTTCATAGCTTTTGCTATTAAGATGCCTATTTTCCCTTTACATACTTGGCAGCCTGATGCCTATGATCAATCTCCTACGGCAGTGACTATGGTATTGAGTGCAGTGATGGTTAAAATGGGTTTATACGGAGTATTAAGGTGGTTGATGCCTTTATTCCCTAGTGCATTTAGCGCTCATACGAATATCGTGATGCTTCTTTCGATTATTGGCATCTTATACGCATCTTTTATTGCTATCAAACAAGACAATATCAAAAAATTAATTGCCTATTCTTCTATTGCACACATAGGATTAATGAGTGCTGCATTGTTTGCCAATAAAGAAATAGGAACACAAGGAGTTTTAATTCAGTTATTCTCTCATGGTATCAATGTATTGGGGCTATGGATTATCGCAGATGTGATTGAACAACAAACTGGTACAAAATTACTTTCTGAAATGGGGGGGCTTGCTAAAAAACAACCCACCCTAGCTATTTTATTAGTGGCATTTTCTTTTGCCAATGTTGCATTGCCTTTAACCAATGCTTTTGTAGGAGAATTTTTAATGTTTAATAGCTTATTCCAAGTAAATCCTTGGATGGCAGCGGCTGCAGGTGTGAGCGTAGTCTTGGCTGCGATTTATACTTTAAATATGGTGCAAAAATGTGCTTATGGAGAAGTAAGTACAGCGATTCAAAAAATGAGTACCAATCAACCTGCACAAGCAGTATTGATTGTATTAATCATCATTGTTTTTGTAACGGGTGTATATCCTCAACCATTATTTGATCTAACAAAAGATACTTTATTACAATTGTTTGTAAAATAAATTAAAAGAATTAGCAATGAATGCAATTATAGTTTCTGCTTTATTAGGGGTGATATTAATGTTTTGTTCTTGGGGCTTCAAAAGTGAAAGCTTACAAAAGAATATTGCATTGGTTGGATTATTAGTTTTAATCGCAGCTAATTTAGCACAATTGAATGGCTGGTATGTTATAGATTTGGATACAAAGGGAATGTTATCATTTAGCAGATTTGGCTTGTATGCCAATACCATTTTATTTGTATTAACCTTTTTGTATGTATGGATCAACGCAGAAGAGATAGAAGCCATAGGGCATCAAGCAGCTGATTTTTATGCTTTATTCTTCTTTATTTTATGCGGAGCGAGTATTTTAACTTCTTTTGATAATTTATTGATGTTATTTATTGGTATTGAAATTCTCTCTATTCCATTATATATTTTAACAGGTTCGGATAAAAAGAATTTATTGAGTAACGAAGCAGCACTAAAGTATTTCTTAATGGGTTCTTTTTCTACCGGCGTTCTTTTGTTAGGTATCACATTATGTTATGGAGCAATTGGTAGCTTTAGATTGGAAGTTCCAACGATTATTCCTTACAAAGGAATGGCCTATGAACAATATTTATTGTCTGCTGGTTTAATCTTGATTTTTGCTGCAATGAATTTTAAAGTATCTGCAGCGCCTTTCCATTTTTGGACTCCAGATGTATATGATGGTGCACCAACCGTATTTACAAGCTTTATGGCTACCATTGTTAAAGCTGCTGGCTTTATTGCATTTATTACCATCTTCCATGTTCAATCAAAAGCATTAGGCTATTCTTGGCAGCTCATATTGACCTTTGTAATTCTTGCTACATTATTAGTAGGAAATATATCTGCAGTATTTCAAAGAAGTGTAAAAAGAATGTTGGCTTACTCAAGTATTGCACAAGCAGGTTTTATGTTATTTGCGATATATGGCGTTTCTGATTTTGCGAATGAAGGTATTTTATTGTATGCAGTGGTATATTCGGTTGCATCCATTGGCATTTTCGCAGTATTGGCAAAAATGAAGGATTATGGTTTTGAAGCTTTCAATGGATTGTCTAAGACGCATCCTTTATTGGCCTTTGTGACAACCATTTTCTTATTATCCTTGGCGGGTATTCCTTTAACAGGCGGCTTTTTTGCAAAATATTATATGTTAAACGCTATTTTAACTGCAGGAGCTGGATTATGGGTAGTCATTATTGCAGTTGTTTTTGCTGCAATCAGTGTGTACTATTATTTCAAGGTGATACAAGCCATGTATTTTATACAAGGCACTCCTGCTATTAAGAAATTGCCCACTACCTATACGTATAAGCTATTGTTTTTAGCCATTATATTATTGGTTTTAGGCGTTTTCCCTAATCTATTGTTCAATTATCTATACTTTTAGCCGTTCCTCAAATAAACGGCCCTTG
>CANHUW010000035.1 GCA_947463975.1 Bacteroidota bacterium | reverse complement strand
GAGGTGGGCATGCAAATGCCGCAGGTGGAAGTTCTTTAAAATCTGTTGAACAAACCTTTAATGATTTTAAAAGTATTTTAGAAACATATAAAACACAATTATCTCAATTAAATTAAAACATGTTAAAGTCAACATTAAAATTAGTCGCAGTACTTGTATTGTTTGCAAGTTGTAATCAATACGAAAAAGCACCTTCAGGAATGCTTTATAAAATTACACATGGCGCTGGTAATCCACAGAAATTAGCACAAGGCCAATTTGTAAAAATTCATTTAGAGTATAAATTAAAAAGTAAGGACACTGTTTTAAGTACAACTTATGGACAAATACCTGTGTATTTCCCAATTGATACTTCAAAATTAGGTAAATATACTTTCACTGAAATTATCATGCAAGCTAAGAAAGGTGATAAAATTGAATTCTCTTTAAGCATTGATACCTTAGTTAAAATGGGTGTCTTACAATTGAATGAAGTATTCAAAGCAAAAGATGTAATCATAGGAAAAGCAGAAATTATCAATGTTTTTACAGATGTTGCTAAAGTAGATGAAGATTATAAAGCTGAAACTGAAATTGAAAAGAAAAAAGAAATTGCAGCTATCAAAGCTTATTTAGCTAAAAACAAAATAAATGCAATTGAATCTCCAGAAGGTGTTTTTGTAGCTATCAAAACTCCAGGTGATGTAGCTACTAAGATTGATAGTACTAAGATTGCTAGTGTAATGTATAAAGGCTATACATTTAAAGGTGAAGTATTTGATACCAATATGAAACCTGATGGTAAGCCTTATGATGTTAAAGTAGGTGCAGGTGCAGTAATTCCAGGATGGGAGATTGGATTACAATACTTTGGTAAAGGTGGTAAAGGGTCTATTTATATTCCAGCGATGTTAGCTTATGGCTCACAAGCGAATGGTGTGATTAAGCCTTTCGAAAACCTAGCATTTGATATTGAAATTGAAGATGTAACTAAGAAATAATCTTACAGATGTATATAAAAAAAGGAGCTGATTTCAGCTCCTTTTTTTTGTGGTTTAATTTAAATATTCCATTAATAATATTGCTTGTTTTGCTTCTTTAACATCATGCACTCTCAATATGGAAGCTCCATTTTTTATTGCCATAGTATGAAGCACAGTTGTTCCATTTAAAGCTTCTTCTGCAGAAACACCTAATGTTTTATAAATACTTGACTTTCTTGAAACGCCCACTAAAATTGGTAAATTAATAAAGTGTAGTTTTTTTAAATCTTTAATAATGGAAAAGTTCTCCTGAATCGTCTTACCAAAACCAAAACCAGGATCAATTATCCAATCATGAATCCCAATTTCTGTAAACAGTTGTTTTTTTTGAGTGAAAAAATGAATCAACTCTTGCATAATATCAGCTCTTTCAGGAATTTCATGCATGGTATCTTTAGTTCCAGTATGATGCATCCCAATATAGCTTGTATTGTTCCTTGCTACCACCTTCAAGAGCTCAGGGTCAAAACTACCACAACTAATATCGTTGACTATTTTAGCCCCCGCATGTATAGCCGCTTTTGCTACTTCGGATTGAAAGGTGTCTATTGAGATAGAAACAGTAGGGAAGGCCTTATAAATGACCTCTATTGCGAGGACAACCCTATCAATTTCTTCCTCTGCACTAATCATTGTGGCTCCAGGTCTTGTACTTTGTCCACCTATATCAATAATACTAGCACCTTCTTCTATAAATTTACCTGCTTTTTCTACTATTTCTTCAGCTGATGCCAATCTACTTTTGGCATAAAATGAGTCTGGCGTAAGGTTCATTATCGCCATTATATGAGTATTATTGAACATAGTTTTATTATAAATAGGTTATGCTGTATCTTGCAAGTGTTCAAAGATATTAATAACACAGAAACTTAGGCTATTTTTCATGAGTCAAACTTCTTTACAATACGATCAGGCTGTAGCAGCATGCAGCGATATTTTTATTAAAAAAACCAAAGATTACGGTACGGCATGGCGTGTTCTTAGGATTATATCTGTTGTAGACCAGATATTTATCAAAGCATTAAGAATTCGAACTATACAAGATATTGGGAATCAAAAAGTAGGGGATGATATTGCTTCTGAGTTTAAAGGCATTTTAAATTATGCTGTAATTGGTTTAATACAATTAAAATTAGGTGATCCCAAAGTAGAAGAAATTGAAGTTGATAAGGTAGAATCTTTGTATAAAGAATACGTGCATTTTGCAAAATCAACCATGTTAGATAAAAATCATGATTATGGTGAAGCATGGAGAGATATGAGTCAAGAAAGTTATGCCGACCTTATTTTAGTTAAATTATTAAGAATAAGACAGATTCTAAACAACGATGGAAAAACATTAATAAGTGAAGGCATCGATGCTAATTTCGTTGATATCTTAAATTATTCTGCTTTTGCTTTGATTCAAATTGCAGAAGGTAAACATTAGTCAAATTCAAATTTTCCCCTATGCAAAACTTCCTTAAAATATTGCGTTGGACAGTTGGTTTATTGTTTATTTTTTCGGGCCTTATTAAAGCCAATGACCCATTAGGTCTCAGCTATAAAATGCAAGAATTTTTTGATGTTTGGGGGATGTCTTTTTTAAATGACTATACTCTGGGATTATCTTTTTTGATGAATCTTTTAGAAATTGTAACGGGATTAGCTTTATTAATCAAGTATCCGTACAAACAAACCTTATGGATATTGTTGGTGCTTATTATTTTCTTTAGTTTTTTAACAGGTTATGCTTTATTTTCTGGTAAAATTAAGACTTGTGGATGTTTTGGAGATTGTATTCCATTAACTCCAAAAACTTCTTTTATTAAAGATATTTTGCTTTTATTAGCTATTGTAATACTATTGATCAATCATAAGAAAGTAAAAACCAATCTACACAAAGCATGGGGTATTTTAATCATTTTAATTGGAACTTTTGGAGTTGGATATGGACAATACTATGTACTACAACATCTTCCATTTATAGATTGTTTACCGTATAAAGTTGGAAAAGATATTGTTGAACAAATGAAATTGCCAGCTAACGCTATTGCTGATAGTATTAGGCTTGATATGGAATTTGAAAAGAATGGTAAAATATTCCAATTTGATCCGTCTAGTTTTCCTGCTGATTTTGATAGTACCTATATTTTTAAATCAAGAAAAGAAGTTGTTGTGGTGAAAGGGAATGGTATTATGGCACCTATTCAAGATTTTACTTTAAATACCCTAAGTGGACAAGATACCACAGATGCTTTATTTTCAACAAGTACTCCTTATGCTTTAGTATTTGCTGGTCAAATAGATCCAACTATTTCTTGGAATGTTCTTTTAGAAAAACTTCATAATAAATACAAATTAATATACATTGTTACTGCTGATAAAGATCGTGCAACTAGTTCATTCCCAAATGAAACCATATTGATTGGTGATATTACTATGATTAAAACTGCTTCAAGAGTTTGGCCATCTGTATTTATTATGAATGGGTCTACTATCATGAGTAAAACTGCCTATACTGACTATTTAATCAAGTAAGAGTGATTAATATATTTTATAGAATTAATTCTTTTTAGTAACTTAGAAAGAATTGATTCATCTATAAATTATACCCTATGTCAAAAATTAAAGATATTCTTACTAAAAAAGGGCCACATTTTAATATTGTTACCCCGGAAACTAAAGTCTTAGATGCATTGACATTAATGAAAGCTGAAAATCTTAGTTATGTTGTAGTCATGAAGGATGAGCAATATCTAGGTTTAATGTCAGAAAGAGATTATACCCATAAAATTAAATTAGAAGGAAGAAAGTCCGAAACGGCTACTTGTAAGGATATCATGACTAGTAATTATCCAGTAATTGGTTATTCCGATGACTTAGAAAGATGTATGATTTTAATGAATGTTTATAAAACAAGGTATCTGCCTGTTTTCGATGAGATGGAGTTCAAGGGAATTCTTACAATGAATGATTTAATGAGAGAAGTCATTGATAAAAAATAAAAAAGGGACATCTAAAGTCCCTTTTATTTTATAATAACATCAATGATTATTTTTTCACCCATTTTCTCATTTACTCTTTCTATAATTTGTTGCTTTTGAAACCCTAATTCGTTTTTTAAAGGGCCTACATTTGTTTCTATAAAAAGTTTTTGATCAAATATGTATATTTTATCAGTGTATTTGGCAATAGTATTTCCCATTAATTCCAACCATACTTCTTCAATTTGGGCAGCACGTATTCCATTCTTCAATTTACTATTTTGAACAAATTGTTTTAAAGCATCTCCTAATTTAAACTCTGCCATGGTACAAATCTAAGTATTATAATTGTATCAATTGAAAATCATCCACATGCTTTGATAAAAGATCTTCAACTCTATCCTTATGTGTATCAGTAATAAATACTTGACCATCCGTATGAACTTGAACCCATGACAATAATTGAATCATTCTATTTTCATCTAATTTTTCAAATATATCGTCCATTAATAAAATAGGGGATATACCTTTTTCTTTTTTTATAAAAACCCACTCTGCCAATCTTATAGCAAATAATAAACTCTTTCTTTGACCTTGAGACGCTTCTTGTTTAAAAGTTTGTCCTTGAATAGTAATGATTAAGTCGTCTTTATGAATTCCTACTGAAGTCCTTTGTAGTATTGTGTCTTTTTGTAAAGACTCTTCTAATTGTAATTTAAAAGACTTTGAATGTAAACTAGATAGATATTCAATATGAATATCATCTAATTTTCCAGCTAATAAGTTGTATAAAGATAAAATTTCAGGAAGTAAATTACTCAATAAATCTTTTCTATGTTGATAGATGATGGTTCCATGATGTATCAATTGTTCATTAAAAGCTTCAATAATAATAGCATCTATATTTCCTTGCTCTGCAACAAGCTTTAGATAACTATTTCTTTGAACTATTACTTTATTATAATGAATTAAATGTTGTAAATAATCCGGATATAATTGGGACAATAAACTATCCATCAGTTTTCTTCTTTCTTCACTTGTACCTGTGATAATTTGAACATCATCGGGTGCAATCATTACACAGGGAATTTTACCAATATGATGAGATAACTTGGTGTAAGCGGTTTCATCAAAATAGAATTCTTTTTTTTGGTTCTCTCTTATAATACAAGCAATAGAGATATCTTTATTGCCAATGGAATATTGGCCATCAATTCTCAGACCTTGAAAATGATGATGAACATTTTGTGCATCAGGCCTATTAAAATAACTTTTCGAAAACGAAAGGTAATATAGGGCATCCAAAATATTGGTTTTCCCAGTTCCATTGGGTCCAACTATGCCAACAATTCGATGAGTAAAATCAAATCTTTGTTGGACATAATTTCTGAACTGTACAAGGTTTAAGCTTTTTAGCATCAACATGAGTGCAAAATACATACAAAAAAGCTGTATTTTTATTGAAATTTTAAGGAATGACATTAATTAGTGAGCAACAACTACCCAGTATTATTAAAAGACTGGCTCATCAAATTTTAGAAACCTATCCAGGATTAGAAAATGCTGTTATTGTGGGTTTGCAACCAAGAGGGGTATTCTTAAGTGATAAAATTGTTGCTGCTTTACATCAAGAGTTAGACCCTACTTTGGTTCAATATGGTAAACTAGATATTACCTTTTTCAGAGACGATATAAGAAGAGAATTACATCTAGGATCTGAAACCAATTTACCCTTTAGTATTGAGGGGAAAACTGTTATTTTAATTGATGATGTGCTATATACCGGACGAACCATTAGAGCAGCTTTGGATGCTTTGTTGTCTTTTGGCAGACCTTCTAAAGTTAGTTTATGTGTTTTAGTCGATAGAAAGCCGAGCCGAGAATTGCCCATTCAGCCAGATTTTTCAGGCAAAGAAATGGATACTTTAACGCCTTATAAGGTAAAAGTTAGATGGAAAGAGAACGATGGGGTAGATGATGTTGTTCTATTGGAAGAATAAGAGTATTGTTTGTTCAAGAAAATATATTAATTTTGTTTTTTAATGGCACTATCTACCAAACATCTTCTTGGTATCAAAGACCTCAACACTGAGGATATTCACCTTATTTTAAATACCGCAGGACAATTCAAAGAAGTATTACAAAGACCTGTTAAGAAGGTTCCTACTTTAAGAGACGTTAATATTGTTAACTTATTCTACGAGAATTCAACTAGAACTAGAATTTCCTTTGAATTGGCAGAGAAGCGATTATCTGCAGATGTAGTCAACTTTACTGTTTCTAGTTCTTCTGCTGCTAAAGGAGAAACCTTATTAGATACTGTAAATAATATCTTAAGCATGAAAGTGGATATGGTGGTAATGCGTCATAGTGCTTCTGGAGCTCCTCATTTTTTAGCTAAACATATTGATGCTGCCATTATCAATGCTGGAGATGGTATCAATGAACATCCTACACAAGCCCTCTTAGATGCTTTCTCTATGAAAGAAAAATTGGGAAAATTAGAAGGCATTAAAGTGGCCATCATCGGAGATATCATGCACAGTAGGGTTGCTTTAAGTAATATTTATTTATTAAAGAAAATGGGAGCCGAAGTCGTGGTTTCTGGCCCTCCAACATTAATCCCAAGATATTTGCAAGAAGCTATGGGGGTAAGAGTGGAATACAATATTGATAAAGCCTTGGCGTGGTGCGATGTTGCCAATGTATTAAGAATTCAATTAGAAAGACAAAATCAGCCTTTATTCTCTTCTTTAAGAGAGTATAATTTAGCATATGGTATTACCAAAGAAAGATTGGCAAAATTGACTAAAGAAATTGTGATCATGCATCCTGGCCCAATTAATAGAGGCGTAGAAATGGACAGTGATGTAGCAGATAGCCAACATTCAATTATATTAGATCAGGTAGAAAATGGAGTGGCGGTTAGAATGGCCTGTTTGTATCTATTAACAGGAAGAACCCATCCAACTTCCTAAATTATTTTTATGCAAAGAATCTGCTTATTTCCTGGAACATTTGACCCTGTAACATTAGGTCATACAGATATCATTAATCGAGCCATTCCTTTATTTGATAAAATTGTCGTTGGGATAGGTATCAATGCTGCAAAAAAACCCATGTTTACTGCAGATCAGAGAAAAATTTGGTTTGAGGAAATTTATAAAGATGAACCAAAACTTACTGTAGAAACCTATGATGGCTTAACTATCAAATTCTGTCAATCTATTGGAGCAAAATTTATTTTAAGAGGCATCAGGTATGTGAGTGATTTTGAATACGAGAAAACCATTGCAGATGCCAATAGAACAATGGATTCAAAAATTGAAACCATTTTTTTAACTGGTGAGCCAAAATATACAAGTGTGGCTTCAACCATTGTAAGAGATATCTTAAGAAATGGCGGAGATGCTTCTCCTTTTTTACCTGAAGCAGTGATCAAATCCATCAATAAGTAATTACTGATTGATTTTCATTCTATAGGCTTCAATCACTTCAATAATATTTGGGTAAGTATTGTCTAAACAATCTCTGCAAGTGGCTAAACTGTGCCATTCTATCTTTTCAATATCTTCTGAAATTTGAGGAACACCTTCTTGAAAATCAGGAATGGTCATATGAAACCAATAAGTTCTTTTAACCACTTCTTCTTTTAAATAGGGATCAAAATAAGTGTGATTGGTGAAATTCAACATTCCATGCAATTGAATATGATGAATACCCGTTTCTTCTTGAACCTCTCGCACTGCACAGGTTTGAATAGTTTCTCCTTCGTCTAGTTTACCTTTTGGTAAATCCCAAAAACCACGTCTAAATATCCATAGGATGGCACCATCTGGATTAGTTAAAAGACCTCCTGCAGCAATAATTTGTTTGGGCATAAAAATGTGTATAGTATTTAGTAACTCTTGGTGTAAATCTAGGTTTAAGCCTTTAATTTCGCAACAATAATAGTACAAATATGACCAACGAAAAAGCAGTTGCAGAAAAATTACTTCAGGTAGGAGCCGTTAAATTAAGTCCTAATGAACCCTTTACATGGGCAAGTGGTTGGAAAAGTCCTATTTATTGTGATAATAGAAAAGTGCTTTCGTTTCCATATGTAAGAGATTTCATTAAAAGCGAAATGTGTAATGTCATATTTGAAAAATTTGCTGAAGCTGATATGTTAGCGGGTGTTGCTACTGCAGGAATACCTTGGGGGGCAATGGCTGCTGATCAATTAAAACTACCTTATATCTATGTTCGTCCAAAACCAAAAGAACATGGACTTGGAAATCAAATTGAAGGTGCTTATCAAGCGAGCAATAAGATATTGGTGATAGAAGACTTAATTTCTACTGGAAAAAGTAGTTTACAAGTAGTGGATGTATTAAGAAATGCAGGGCTAGATGTAGTAGGGATGGTATCCATATTTAATTATGGATTCTCCCTTGCTGATGAGGCCTTCAAAAAAGCAAATGTTCCTTATTTGTCTTTAACCAATTATGCAAGCTTGATTGAATTAGCAATGGAGAAAGGTGAGGTTGATCCATCAACACATGATACATTAATGCAATGGAGAGAGCGTCCAGCCAGCTGGAATCAATAAAATTTATTTAAGGTTTCTCATCGCATCGCCCAAGTTCAATTTTTGATTGGATTCATATGCAATAGGAACTGTCTTTGTAAATATCCCTTTACTTAAGGTTGCATTGCCTTTAATATTCAGTTTTATGGGTTTATTAAAAATAAGATCCATACTATTTTTCACCAAAGAAGACATCTCAAATTCCATTTGCGCAGGAACCATAAAGCTTGCATTCGCTGGAATGACAAAATTTGTATCTAAATGTATTTTTGTAAATGGTTGATTATTCATTAAAATATCACAATTAATTTGTTTCAACACCAATGAATAGTTATTGGGATTGAAATACTTAATCTTAGCATTGATTTTATTTTTCCCCATGGAAATTTTTTCAATTTTAATGTCTTGTAACCCTTTAAATTCAAAATCTTTTGGAGAAGAGCAGGAAAGAACGAAAAACGATATACATAAAACCGGTAATAAATACTTTCTCATAGTTATATTTGTACAAACATACAAAACATACTGAGTGAATGATGTTAACGGAACTACAATATTTTGGAACCATTAGTTATATAAAAGCACTATATAAAGCTCAAATTGTTTGTTTTGATACGGAAGATCGATTTACTAAAATGGGATTTAAGAATAGAACTATTATTGCAAGCGCAAAAGGCCCATTAAATTTAACGATTCCAATAGTTGGAGGAAGAGATCAAAAAAATAGATTGCAAGATATCTTGATAGATAATAGTAGCCGATGGCAAATACAGCAAATAAAAACCATTCAGAGTTGTTATAAAAGAGCACCATTTTTTGAGTACTATGAACAAGGGATAAATGATCTATTATTGAATCCATCAACTAATTTATTGGACTTCTTATTGGAAGTTCAACAATGGGTTAGGCAGCAGTGTAAAAATAGTTGGACAATTGATACTCAAAAATTGGAAACAAATGAACCAGTTTTCAGAGATCCCTATTTCCCTAAAAACTATCAACACTATTCAAATCCCATCAAATATCAACAAGTATTTGAAGAACAGGTTGGATTTATTCCCAACTTATCTATATTAGATATATTATTTTGTTGTGGAGGAAAACAAACACAACAATTATTAAAATCTTTTTAAGCTATCTTGAGCAACAACTTCTGGATGTCTTTTTAAGAATGTACTAGCCCAATTTTCATATTGCAAAACATCTTTCCATTCTTTACTATGTTCAAGAAAGTCCATTGCTTCTTTCTCAGAAGCTATGTTTGCAAGTTTAGCATTTAATAATTCTTTTCTAAGTTGATAGTTTTGAATTAAAGATCTTAACATTAATTTTTCAGCAATTTCAAATTCTAATGAATCTCTTGAAGCTGAATAATTAATAAATTGATAAGGATTTTCTCTTTCCTTAATCCAATTAGCTGCTTTAGAAACCATAAAAGTATACTCTTCATCTTTAACAGGAGAAATAGTGATTATGGATGGTTTCAATGTTGTAATCTCAATAGATTGTTTAAATTTGTTGTAAACTTGTTTTTCTTTTTTAAGGCTAGCTTTAGAAGAATTTAGAAGTAGGAGATCATCTTGAACTTGTGCAGTTATGATATTAGCTGACTGCTTTAATGGGGTAGTTTGCTTGAATGTTTTCGTGGTAAAACCAATGCTAGAAAAAAAGAAAACAAAACATGCAAATGCTAATTGTTTAAGCAAATGTGTTGATTGGATAGGGAGCTTATTTAGAAATTTAATTCTTGTTAATACTTCTTTTTCTGTTCCAATAGCATTTAACAACAATTCGTTTTGCTCTTGATTGGCTACTAAAGCTAATTGATATAAAGATTTAGAATAAGCTAAAGGATTATTCACTCTTTCTAACACCCAAGCATCACAAGCTAATTCTCTTTGAATATTGATTTCTTTAGAGAAGAAATAAGAAAAAGGATTAAACAATAAAATAGAGTGTGCAAATTTTATCATTATTTGAATAATAAAATCATTTCTATTGATATGTGCTATTTCGTGAAGTATAATATATTTTAATTCTTCTACTGAAAGTTGATTTAATATGGAAATTGGCAACAAAATTACTGCCTCCATCCATCCAAATGTGATAGGCGCTTTTAACTCCTTGGAAACACCAATTTGATAATTTCGAAGTCCATTTTTTTGTAATAGATGATTCCAGTAATTACTAGATGTATAATCTGCGCTATTCCTTAAACGATTAATTTGATTAAAATTATTGAATAAATATATAATGTAAATAATTAATGAGATACCATAGACTATTACAATCATAGGGTTGATCCAATTAGAAGCATTACCAATGAATATGGTGGTTAATTTAAAACTACTAAAAGATGGATTTAAAATAACATAAATAAAATGAATGGAAGCTAACCCTTCAAAACCAACTGCCATCAAAAAAGATCTAGCAGGACTAAAATTAAATAGGTATTTCAAAACAACATACAATGCAAATAATATAGACATTAGCCAAATACTATTCATCATTGCAACTGGTATTTGATATACAACAGACATGAATTTATTTTCTTTTTTCTATTTGTTCAATTAAGGACTTAATCTCGGCTAACTCTTCTTGAGAGCTTTGATGATTCCCTAAAGCTTGTAAAACCAGTTGTGCACTATTACCACTAAATAATGTTTTAATCATTTTGGTGATATATTGTTCTTGCGCTTTTTCTTTTTCAAACAAAGGAGTATAAATATGTGTTTTTGAAGATTCGTTTCTAGATACTAACCCTTTTTCATGCATGATTTGCATTAATTTTAGGGTAGTCGTATAGCCAACATCTTTAGTTAACTGCACTATTTCGTGCACTTCTCTGACAGATGCATGTTCTTTTTCCCAGAGAATACTTAAGATTTCTAATTCACTCTCTGTAGGTTTAAATACCTTTGACATATTATTACGATTAAATTCGTATGTAATTTACGAAAATGATTTAAATAACAAAAAATCCCCCCGAAATTCGGAGGGATTTTTTGTTAAAATATAGTAAAAATAAACTTACTTCTTATTCAAGTAAGTTGCATACTTAGCATTTTGTTCTTCAGTCAAAGCGGTTCCATTAACTGAAATCTTGCCGTCTTTAATTTGAATACTCACATTGTCTTTTGGAGCTAAACCATCTTCTTGTAATGCTTGAACCAATGTTTTAGCATCT
>CANHUW010000034.1 GCA_947463975.1 Bacteroidota bacterium | reverse complement strand
CTTCAAAACTTTTCATTCAAATTGGATTTGGTCGATAACAAGCACAAAAGTACATAGTTTCTCCAATAAATTAGCAGATACTAGCTTGGGCTCGTATCTTTGCGCCATGCATTATGTATCTGTTGAAGGTCTAACAAAGAGTTATGGAATTTACCCCTTATTTAAGGGGATTAGTTTTAATATCAATGAAGGGGATAGAATTGCTTTAATTGCCAGAAATGGAGTGGGTAAATCTACTTTATTGAAAATTATGGCGGGTAAAGAGCACCCTGATGCAGGTACTTGTAGAATTCATAAAGATGTTCATTTGGTGATGTTTGAACAAGACCCACAATTTGATGAATCTGCAACCATTTTGCAAAACCTATTTCAGCAAGATCATCCAGTGATGAAAGCCATCAGTCAATATGAAATGGCCATGGAAAGTGGGGAGGAACAAGCCATTTCTGATGCGATTGTAGAGATGGAAGAAAGAAGTGCATGGGATTTTGAATCCAAGGTAAATATTATTCTTACCCAATTAAATATTCACCATTTACAACAACCTGTTGCAAAATTAAGTGGAGGACAGCGTAAACGGGTTTCTTTAGCGAAGACCTTAATTCAAATTGGTTTTGATCCAAGGCATATTTTTTTATTAATGGATGAACCTACCAATCATCTGGATTTGAATATGATTGAATGGTTGGAAAATTATTTGTCTCAAGAAAAAGTAACTTTATTATTGGTATCACACGATCGCTATTTCTTAGAATCGGTAACGGATGAGATTTGGGAATTAGAAAGAGAAAATTTATATACCTATAAAGGGGACTACGAAAATTATTTAGAGAAAAAAGCTGCTAGGATAGAAGCTGAGCAAGCAAGTATTGATAAGGCAAAAAATACTTTTAGAAAAGAATTGGAATGGATGCGCAAGCAGCCCAAGGCAAGAACTACAAAGAGTAAAAGCAGACAGGATAATTTTTATGAGGTAGAAGCCAAGGCGAAGCAAAAAATTGAAGAAGCCAATTTGCAGTTAGGAATGAAAATGTCTCGCTTAGGCGGAAAGATTATTGAATTGAAGAAAGTGTATAAGGCTTACGGAGATATTCAAGTATTAAAAGGATTCGATTATACATTTAGCAAGGGGGAGAGGGTAGGTATAGTTGGAAAGAATGGTGTTGGTAAATCTACCTTCTTACAAATCTTACAAGGTATTACATTACCCGATAGTGGTAAAGTCAATGTGGGTGATACCATAGTGTTTGGTAATTTTTCTCAAGAAGGTTTGGTATTCAAAACAGATATGCGTGTCATTGAGTATTTGAAAACTTTTGCAGAAAATTTCCCTTTAGCAAGTGGAGGTTCTTTAAGTGCAGCGCAGTTTTTGGAATTATTCTTATTTACACCAGATAAACAATACACTTATTTAAGTGCTTTGAGTGGTGGAGAAAAGAAACGTTTGCAATTGCTAACTGTATTATTTAAAAATCCGAATTTCTTGATTCTAGATGAGCCTACCAATGATTTGGATTTGCCTACTTTGGCAGTTCTAGAACAATTTTTATTAGAGTATACTGGCTGTGTTTTATTGGTATCACACGATAGATACTTTATGGATAAACTAGTAGATCACTTATTTATATTTGAAGGGGATGGTATAATTAGAGATTATCCAGGCAACTATACCCAATATAGAATTCTAGAAAAATCAAAACAAAGCTTAAGTAGTGTAAGTTCTGATATCACTACCCAAAAAGAACATACTATTACTAAGGTCGAAGAAAAGTCTGCGCCAATAGCGTTAGACCATTCAACTAAGCCTGTTGCAGTGAAAATGTCTTATAAAGAAAAGTTAGAGTGGGAGACATTAAATAAAAACATGCCTTTATTGGAAATCAAAAAAGCTTCATTGATGGAGAAGATGAATCAATCCGATTTAGATTATGATGCTATTACTTCATTAAGTAAAGAATTATCTCATATCACGAGTCAATTAGAAGAAGCGGAGTTTCGTTGGTTGGAATTAAGTGAGAAGCAATAAAAATGAGGCCTACCCTGTGCTTTTTTGAGGCCTAAGTACCTACTACATCAAATGTCTGGTCTCTATTTTAGTGTTATACCTCACTAAAACTATTTATTATGAAGCCAATTGAACGAATTTCTATGTACCTACAGTTTAGGAACATTTCTCCCCATTCTTTTGAAAGGAAAATCAAATTATCTAATGGTTATTATGCCAAACAGTTAAGAAACAAAGGGTCTGTTGGGTCAGATATTTTGATTAAAATTCATGAACACTATAGCGAACTCAATATGTTATGGGTGCTCACTGGAGAAGGAAATATGATTGACGAATCCAGGACTAATAGTATTACACAGGCAGAAGAGTTTACATTTAAATATGAAGTAGAAAATATTAAATTACAAAATCTGCAAGAAGATGTAGCACAATTGAATACCGCATTAAAAGATAAAGAGAAAATAATTTCCTTGTATGAGTTTATGTTAAATCAACCAATGGGTTCAACTAATGTACAGCAACCTTCCCCCAATAGTTTGTAATTAAAAGGCCCCCGATTTCGGGGGCCTTTTAATAATGTATTGCTTCTATCCATTAAGCATAAGAAGCAACAGGCTCACATGTACAAACTAAATTTCTGTCTCCATGTGTATTGTTGACTCTTGCCACACTTGGCCAGAATTTATTTTGTTGCACATAAGATAAAGGGAAAGCTGCAACCTGTCTTGAGTATGCATGATTCCACTCGTCAGCGCAAATAATATGTTGAGTATGTGGAGCGTTCTTTAAAGGGTTGTCTAGTTTATCAAAACTTCCGTTTTCAATCGCTTTGATTTCTGCATGTATAGCTAATAAAGCATCGCAGAAACGATCTAATTCTGCTTTATCTTCACTTTCTGTTGGTTCAATCATAATGGTGCCCGGAACAGGAAAGCTCATCGTAGGTGCGTGGAAACCATAATCAATCAATCGCTTTGCTACATCTTCCGCTTCGATACCAGCACTTGCTTTGAATGGTCTTAAATCAATAATAAATTCATGCGCACAAGTACCATTCTTACCAGTATATAAGATAGGATAAGCGTTTTCTAATCTTGTTTTCATGTAATTCGCATTCAAAATAGCATATGATGTAGCTAATTCTAGTCCTTCAGCACCAAGCATCTTAATATAAGCATAGCTAATTAATAGGATACTTGCAGATCCCATTGGCGCTGCACTTACAGCATTGGCATCATTGTTGTTGATACTATGTCCAGGTAAATAAGGGGCTAATTGATCGTTCACGCAAATGGGGCCCATGCCAGGTCCACCACCACCATGAGGAATTGCAAATGTTTTATGCAAATTCAAGTGACACACATCTGCACCAATATTTCCAGGGCTCGTTAATCCAACCTGAGCATTCATATTAGCACCGTCCATGTATACCATTCCACCTAAATCATGAATGGTTTGGCATATTTCAATAATCGTTTCTTCAAATACACCATGTGTACTTGGGTAAGTGATCATTAAAGCACCTAAATTATCTTTATGTTCTTCTGCTTTTGCTTTTAAATCATCCATATCAATATTACCTGCAGCATCACAAGCCACTACTACTACTTTAAAGCCAGCCATTACAGCACTAGCAGGATTGGTGCCGTGTGCACTAATAGGGATCAATACAATATTTCTATTCGTTTGATTTCTTGCTTCATGATAAGAACGGATGGTTAACAAACCTGCGTACTCTCCTTGTGCGCCACTATTAGGCTGCAAACTACATGCAGTGAATCCAGTAGTTTCACATAAGTATTCACTTAACTCTTTTGCAATTTCTTGATATCCTTTAGTTTGTTCATTTGGAGCAAAAGGATGTAAGCCTCCAAAACAAGGCCAACTTACTGGAATCATTTCTGTTGCAGCATTTAACTTCATGGTACAACTACCCAAGCTAATCATGCTGGTGTTTAAAGAAAGATCTTTGTTTTCTAGCTGTTTAATATAACGCATCATTTGTGTTTCACTATGGTGCGTATTAAATACGGGGTGTTGTAAATAGGTACTTGTTCTAACTAAACTTGTTGGGATATTGGCATTTTTTGTTGCTGCATTTTGTGCAACAGCTTTTTTATTGGTTAATTTTTCGAACAAAGCAACAATTTGTTGTACAGTCGTTGTCGAAGTGGTTTCGTCTAAACTAATACTAACTGTGCCATCAGAGAAGTAATTAAAATTAATCGCAGCAGCACCTGCTAATTTATAAAGGGCACTTGCATCAAAACCTTTGATATGCAATGTGTCAAAATAGTATGCATTAACTTGTTCAATACCTAGTGAAGTTAATTGTTGTTCTAATGATTGTGCTAATCCATGTACTCTTGAAGCAATATTTTTTAATCCTACTGGGCCATGGTATACTGCATACATTACAGCCATATTGGCTAATAAAGCCTGCGCTGTACAAATATTTGAAGTTGCTTTTTCTCTCTTGATATGTTGCTCTCTTGTTTGAAGTGCCATTCTCAGTGCACGATTGCCTTGTGCATCGATACTTACGCCAATCAATCTGCCTGGCATACCTCTTTTAAATTCATCTTTTGTTGCAAAATATGCTGCGTGTGGTCCACCAAAGCCCATTGGAACTCCAAATCTTTGCGTATTACCCACAGCCACATCTGCATTTAATTCTGCTGGACTTTTCAAAACAGTTAACGCTAAAATATCTGCCACTAAGATCACATATCCGCCTGCTTTGTGCACTGTGTCAATGAATGCAGTATAATCTTCAATGCTTCCAGTGGCATTAGGGTATTGTAAGATGGCTCCAAAATAGGTATTATCAATTGCAGCAGTTGTATAGTTGCCTTCAACTAATTCAATATGGATTGGAGTAGCTCTTGTTTTTAATACAGATTTTGTTTGCGCAAAAATAGAAGCATCCACAAATAACTTAGTCTGTGTAGCATGCTCTGTTTTGTTTGCATGATTATAAATCATTGCCATCGCTTCAGCAGCTGCAGTAGCTTCATCTAATAAAGATGCATTTGCAATGGCCATACCTGTCAAATCAGTGATCATGGTTTGAAAGTTCAATAAACTTTCTAAACGTCCTTGTGCAATCTCTGCTTGATAAGGCGTGTACTGGGTATACCATCCTGGATTTTCAAAAATTGTTCTAAGTATTACACTAGGTGTAATGGTACCATAATAACCTTGACCAATACAGTTGGTAGCAATCACATTTTTTGAACCAATTGTTTTTAATGATTCCAACAATTCAAATTCTGATAAACCAGCTGGAATGTTCATTGGCTTTTTTAAGCGAATAGATGCTGGAATGGTTTTTTCAATTAACACTTCTAAACTTGGGGCTCCAATAGCTTTCAACATTTGATTGGTTTCAGATGCATTGGGTCCAATATGTCTTTGGATAAATTCTGCTCCGCTGTTATTCATTTTCTACTGTATTGTGTAGGTTAAAAATTGCCACAAATATACTTAATAAATAAGCGGTCTTTGCTCTTGTTTAATGTTTTTGCATTCTGTTGGGGAAAGCTTGTGGATGACTATTAAATGGTTTACATTTGGTAGGTAATATGGAACCATCAATTGAACAATATTTTGAAAAGCCAGCCCCAGAAGTGCTTAAAAAGTTTCAAAACTTCTTAAAAAGGGTGGAAAAGAAGCAAATCTTAAAAGTTTTGCCTGATTTGCATGATTTGGCCTTTGAAAAGATCAATTGTTTGGATTGTGCAAGATGCTGTAAGAATTATTCACCAAGGTTCAAAACACCCGATATAAAGAGAATTAGTAAGTATTTGAAATTGAAAGAAAGTGCGTTTATTGAGAAGTATCTTTTACTAGATAATGAGGGGGATTATGTGACCAACACCAAGCCTTGTCCATTTTTAGCTGGGGATAATACTTGTTCTATTTATGATCAAAGACCTTCTGATTGTGAAAGATTCCCTTATACGGACGAAGATGTTTTTTTCAAAAGAACATCCATAACGATGAAAAATGCGGAGTTCTGTCCAGCTGTACATGTGGTAATGGAAGAGCTATTAAAAAAGTAAAATTAATATTCCATTTTTCTTAAACTAGGTGCTTTAAACCAAGTGGTGGTAACCACTATTAAAGTCATGATGCCTCCAAATACCACGGAGGGTACAACGCCCATTGCTCGAGCAGCTAATCCACTTTCAAACTGACCTAATTCATTGCTACTATTGATGAACATGGAGTTCACGCTCATTACCCTTCCACGCATATGATTAGGAGTCTTCAATTGTACAATGGTTCCTCTTACAATCATACTAAAGCCATCTAGTATACCACTTAATAATAAAGCTGCAAATGAAATCCAGAAGGTGGTGGATAACGCAAAAACAATGATGCATATTCCAAATCCAGCTACTGCCATCAATAATTTTTTCCCCTGTTGTTGATGTACTGGGAAAATGGTAATAATAAAAATGATCAGAATTGCTCCAATATCAGCAGCTGCGTTTAACCAGCCAAATCCAATAGGCCCTACTTTTAAAATATCTTTTGCAAATACAGGAATCATGGCAACTGCTCCTCCAAATAAAACTGCAAACAAATCCAATGACAATGCTCCTAATACTTCTTTGGTTTGTACTACAAATCGTATTCCTTCTTTTACACTTTCTAAAGTCTTTTGCTCTAGTTCTTGTTTATGTGGCGGCTTTGGTTTGATTTTGGAAATAAAAACAAATCCAATAGTGACCATGCCAAGTACAATCCAAAGTGAACCCGTATTGCCAAATCCTGCAATAAAGAAACCTACCATAGCATGGCCTAATACCGAAGCACTTAACCAAATGCCTTGGCTCCAAGTAGTAGCATTTTGTAATAAATCTTTTGGCATGATTTCTCCCACCAAGGTTCCAAAGCTTGGTCCAGTAAATGATCGTATAATACCCGTACAAAAAATCACAAAATAAATTCCAATCGCAATTTGCAAATTAGAGAAGGCCCCCGAGCCAATATTACTGGAGAGTACTAATAAGGCAATGGCGCAAATCCAATACAATGCAACCCCTTTTAATAGCAATTTTCTTTTTTCACTGATATCAATCACATGTCCAGCGTATAATGCTAAGGACACTGCAGGAATTACCTCAGCTAAACCAATCAATCCAATGGCAAATGGTTCATTGGTTAGTTCATAGATCCACCAGCCTACCAAAGTGCCCATCATTCTAAGCCCCATGATAAACAAAAATCGCCCAATCATCAGGTTCCTGAATTCGCTTATTTTTAATGCGCCAAATGGATCCTTTTTTTGAACTATTTGTTCTGCTGACATAAGCTTAAGGTAAGTTGAAATAATGTTGGCCTTCTTCTAAATCTTTATCCAATGCATCTAAAATTACTTTTAAATGTGCTTCATTGTATAAAAAATCTGCATTACTTGCATCTACAAAGATGGTTCTGATATTGTGTTGTTTAATATAGCTGGTATAGGTTTCTTGAATTTTAAACAAGTATTCGTCTGGGATAGCCTGTTCAAATTTTCTATTGCGTTTCTTAATATTACTTTGCAATCTATTCACTGGCGCATGCAAGTATATTAAAATATCAGGAGGGGTTAATTGTTGATAGAATACATCAAACATTTTTTGATATAATCTAAACTCTTCTTCGGGTAAATTGGCTTTGGCAAAAAGCAAACACTTAGTGAACATATAGTCGGACACGATTACTTGCTGAAATAGATCTCCATTCTTAATTAATTCTTGTTGTTGTTTAAAACGTTCTGCTAAAAAAAATAATTCTAACGGAAAAGCGTATTGCTTTGGGTTCTCGTAAAATTTTGTCAAAAATGGATTTTCTGCAAATTCTTCCAGTACCGTTTTTGCATTAAAATGTTGTGCTAACAAATGCGTTAAAGTGGTCTTGCCTGCTCCTATATTTCCCTCTATGGCTATAAATTGATGCTTCATTGTTCTTTTCTTCGCACCAAATATAAGCGCTGAATGGCGTTTCTATTTATTTTTTTATACACAGTAAAGGATCTTCGCAATCCATAAGTAATTGAGCAATAGATCTTTTTAAAATAGGGTGTATATAATCGGGGGCAATTTCATTTAAAGGGGTTAATACAAAATTTCTTTTTTGCATCTGAGGATGTGGGATGGTTACATTTTCTGTTTGGATTATTTGGTCATTAAAAAAGATAATATCTAAATCTATAGTTCTTGGACCTAGTGGTTGTTGTCTAATTCTGCCCATATTTTTTTCAACAGCTAAAAGTGTCATCATTAAATCATTGGCAATCAAATTTGTTTCAATGATTAAAGCTTGATTAAAAAATGCGGGTTGATCTTCTTTGCCCCAAGCAGCTGTTTCGTATATGGAAGAATTGATCAAAATAGGTCCAATCTCTTTTTGAATAGCCAATTTGGCCATTTCTAAATTTGCCAATCGATCACCCATATTGCCGCCTATCAAGAGGTATGCTTTGTTCATGGAAGTATGCTTAAAGTAGCTCAAATATCCATAATTTTACATGGTTACACAATTAAATATAGCAGCATGAAAAATTTCTTTATTTCTTTTTTCGCCAGTTTAATCGCTTTTTTTGTTTTTTGCTTGATTGGCTTTTTTTTATTGATTGGTATTGCTGCTACTTTTTCTTCTGAAGAACCCAAACTTGTTGCACCCAACTCTGTTTTAGTATTGGATCTTTCTAATGAGTTTTTAGAACAAGTTCAAAATGATCCTATTTCAGAGATTCTGAATAAAAAAAATGGGAAATCACCAAGCTTATCAGAATTAGTTCGTTTGATTGCGCATGCAAAAAAAGATGATGCCATTAAAGGTATATATATTAAGTGTCAGCAAAATCCAAATGGTTATGCTTCATCCGAGGAAATTAGAAAAGCATTATTAGATTTTAGTAGTTCTAGGAAATTTATAATTGCTTATGGAGAAACTATCACGCAAAAAGCATACATGGTTGCTAATGCAGCGAATGTTATATATACCCATCCGCAGGGTGGTATTGAGTGGAATGGATTTAGTTATGAGTCTTTATTTTTGAAAGGCTTATTGGATAAATTAGAAATTGAGCCACAGGTTTTTTATGCTGGTAAATTTAAGAGTGCTACCGAGCCATTTAGATATACGAAAATGTCTGAAGCCAATAAATTACAAACCAATGTTTGGCTTTCTGGTTTATATGATCAATTTATTAGCAATACAGCTCGTCAAAGAAATTTAAATACAGATAGTTTAAAATATCTAGCCAATCAAGGAAGTATACAAACTGCATTTGATGCCAATAAGCATGGTTTAGTGGATGGGTTGTTGTATGATGATCAAGTTAAGAAAATGATTGCCAAAAAATTACGTCAGGATGATCAAAAAGATATTACCTTCTTGAGTATGGGTGATTATGCAAGCACTGTAGCTTTGAGAGGTACAGGTTCTGGAAAAGTGGCTGTAGTATATGCGAATGGAGATGTTGTAATGGGTAAAAATCAACAAGATGCTATTGCAAGTGATGATTTTAGAGTCTTGTTGCAAAAAATTAGAAAAGACGAATCTATTGATGCTGTGGTATTGAGGGTCAACTCGCCAGGTGGAAGTGCTTTAGCTAGTGATATTATTTGGAGAGAAATAGATTTATTAAAAAAAGAAAAACCTGTGGTAGTTAGCATGGGTGATGTTGCTGCATCTGGTGGATATTATATTGCATGTGGAGCAGATTCCATTTTTGCGAATGCAGGAACCATTACTGGATCTATTGGTGTGTTTACTGTTATACCGAATATAAAAGGATTGATGAATAATAAATTGGGTATTAGTTTTGATGGGGTTAAGACTGGTCAGTTTGCAGACATGCCATCCACCACCAGGCCATTAAATACTACAGAACAAAAATTTATGCAATCTGGAGTAGATAGTATTTACCATACTTTTAAATCCAGGGTATCAGTAGGCAGAAGAAAATCGATTGAATACATCGATTCCATTGCACAAGGTAGAGTTTGGATTGGAGCCGATGCCATAAAAATAGGTTTAGTAGATCGTATTGGCACTTTAGATGATGCTGTTGCCTCTGCAGCAAAAATGGCTAAGTTAAAAGGCTATGGCATTAAAGCATATCCAGAATCAAAATCTTTTTTAGAATCTTTTATGGAAGAGTATAAAGAAACTGCTAAAGTGAAAGCTATTAAAGAAGAGATTGGAGCTGCACAATTCCAAGTTTTCAAACAAATGAAATCTATTCAACAAATGATGGGTGTACCACAAACTCGTTTACCTATCTTTGTAGTGAACCAACCCTAATCTATGCAGCCTTATTTTCAAGTAAAAGCCATGTTGGCGATTACTAAAGCAAGCTTGAGGTCTATTTTTAGAAGTCCTTCTGCTGTGATATTTAGTATAGCTTTCCCGTTGATTTTCATTTTGGTATTTGGCTTTTTAAGTAGTGGTGGAAATATTTCTGTAAAAGTAGCGATGGATGCTAGGTCAGATACTGCTAATGATATCTATAGTGCGTTAAAAAGAATTCCGGGTTTAAAAATGGCCGTTCCGGGTCAACCAGATATTGATACAGAATTAGCAAAGGGAAGAATCACTGCATTAATTCATATTGAATCTACAGGTATACCTACGCAACCTTATTTAATTAATCTTACCAGTTCTGAAGCTGCAAATCCCCAAAACATTGAGGTGTTGAAATCTATTTTGAATGCGGTCATTAACAAGGTAAATGATTCTAGTTTCAAGGATCGACCTAGTTATGCTAAAGTGAACAATATTGTCAAAAAAGTACCTGGTAGAGTGTATAGAACGATTGATTTCATCTTACCTGGTCAGTTAGGCTTTTCCTTATTGAGTGCTGGAGTTTTTGGAGTTGCTTTTTTGTTTTTTAATTTGAGACAACAATTGGTGTTAAAACGTTTTTATGCAACTCCCATAAGAAGATTATATATCATTTTAGGAGAAGCGTTGAGTAGGGTGATCTTTCAATTGATTACTGCTGTTATCATTATATCTATTGGACATTTTGCATTTCAATTTACTTTGGTGAATGGATGGTGGACTTTCTTAGACATTATGATATTAAGTTTTATTGCTCTTATCTTATTTATGGGTTTTGGATTTGTAGTAAGTGGATTGGCAAAAAACGAAAGCACTATTCCTCCATTTGCTAATTTAATCACACTACCACAATTTTTACTGGCTGGCACTTTTTTCTCTATTGAAAATTTCCCTAAATGGATGCAGCCTTTTTGTAATATCCTTCCATTAACGCATTTTAACAATGCAATGCGTAATATTTCTTTTGAAGGCACTAGTTTGTTAGCTACTTGGCCTGATATAGCAGTATTATTGGTGTGGATTGTTGTTGTATATGCTTTGGCTTTTAAAATATTTAAATGGGAGTAGATGAGATTGGTTAAATTACTTTTAATTAGTTTTTTTGTTTTAGCAAGTATCATTACTGCTATATCATTATTGTTTCCCTCTAAAGTAGTAGTGTCTAGAGCTATTGAAATAAGTGCACCCAAAGAGCAAATCGCATATTATATTAGTGATTTGAATCATTGGAATGCATGGATGACGGAGTGGAAAGAAAACAAGGTCACCATTAAGGGTAATACTGCTTACATTAGTACTCAAACCATTGAACTGGTTCAACAAACAGATAGTTCTGCAAGTTTTAAATGGGTAGCAACAGGACAAGCACCTTATGTTGTGTTAATTGAGTGGCTGCCTCTTTCTAAAGACCTTTATGTGATTCATTGGTCCTTTACCCAACATGTACATTGGTATCCTTGGGAGAAATTCCAAACTTTATTAAAT
>CANHUW010000033.1 GCA_947463975.1 Bacteroidota bacterium | reverse complement strand
ATAGATGCCACCAATAATGTCAATGAGAATAATACTTTTTTCATACTTTTTAATAAGTTTAAGGTTACAAATATATAGATCGATGTTTAAACAACAAAATTTAATTTTAGTCTTATTGTGTCACTAAATTATGCCTTTAATCTAGTATCTTCGCCAAAATTTATTTTTTATGAATCTGCATGAATATCAAGCCAAAGAATTACTCAAAAAATACAATGTCCCAGTTCAAGAGGGAGTAGCAGTAGAAACAGTAGATGCAGCAGTAGCTGCATACCACAAAATTGCAAATGAAACTAATAATAAGTTTGCCGTTGTAAAGGCACAAATTCATGCTGGTGGTCGTGGTAAAGGAAAAATTCAAGGATCAGAGCAAAGAGGTGTTGCTGTTGGTAAATCTGCTGCTGATATTGAAACATTTGCCAAAAATATATTAGGGGGAACCTTGGTAACCATTCAAACAGGCCCAACAGGTAAATTGGTGAGCAAAATTTTAGTAGCACAAGACGTATATTACGAAGGTCCTCAACCTACCAAAGAGTTTTATTTATCTATTTTATTAGACCGTGCTAAAGGCATGAATGTAATCATGTATAGTACAGAAGGTGGTATGGATATTGAAGAAGTAGCACACAATACACCAGAAAAAATATTCAAAGAGTGGGTGCACCCAGGTGGTGGCTTACAAGGTTTCCAAGCAAGAAAGATTGCTTTCAACTTAGGTTTAAGTGGTGAAGCTATGAAGCACTGCATGAAATTTGTAACTAATTTATACAATGCATATGTTGGTTTAGACTGTGCTATGTTAGAGATCAATCCTCTTTTCAAAACAGCTGATGACAAAATCATCGCAGTAGATTGTAAAATGAGTTTAGATGATAACGCTTTAATGCGTCATCCTGATATTGCTGCAATGAGAGATGTAACTGAAGAAGATCCTACAGAAGTTGAAGCTGGTGAATTTAATTTAAACTTTGTGAAATTAGATGGTAATGTAGGTTGTATGGTAAATGGCGCTGGTTTAGCTATGGCTACCATGGATATGATCAAATTAAGTGGTGGTGAGCCAGCAAACTTCTTAGACGTAGGTGGTACTGCCAATGCACAAACAGTAGAAGCTGGATTTAGAATTATTATGAAAGATCCTAATGTGAAAGCTATTTTAATCAACATCTTTGGCGGTATTGTTCGTTGTGACCGTGTTGCTGCAGGTGTGATTGAGGCATTCAACAAATTAGGCAATATCAATATTCCTATCATTGTAAGATTACAAGGAACCAATGCTGTTGAAGCGAAGAAATTAATAGATGAAAGTGGATTGAAAGTACAATCAGCTATTCAATTGAGTGAAGCAGCTGATTTAGTGAAGAAGGCTGTTGCTTAGTTTTTATAGCCATTTTCGAAAAAATAATGGCTATAAAAACGCTCTGATGATTTTAAAAATGCCTCGAACATTCGAGGCATTTTTGTTTTATTCGCCAAATGACTCTTGTTTAAATTTTGTGATTTATTGGGTAATTAATTTAACTTCGGTCAATGCACTAAAAGAATATACATGCCCTGTGGCTACTTCAATACATTCAATTCTTATTCTGCGCTTCTTCCCTCTTTTGAAAACCTTTCCCTTCATCGCTTCAAATAAAGCACCCTCTTCAATATTAGCCACTAACTGAACCCCTTCCTTTTGATGGGTATTGTACTTTCTTAAGACAAGCAATAACTGCGTTTCTCCATTTGCGGTAGCTGCAGGATTTTTGATGGTCTTCAATAAACATTTCTTAATATCTACAGGGAATATTTCCATTTGAATAAACTGAAATAATAAATTTCCATATATTATTTTCCATTCTTGGCCATGTGCTTCTACTTTATTTTTATGTTGCTCATAGCAAAGCAAATGAGCTAACTCATGTAATAAGGTAATTAAAAACTCAAAATAATTAAGATTGCCATTTACAGATATTTTATGATTGGCTCCCATAAATGGATGCCTATAATCCCCCAAAACCGATTTTCTAGCTTTAGTAACGGTGAGATGTACTTTGTATTCATTGATTAATTGAACAACCGGCTCAAAAGCCCCAGCTGGCAAGAATTGCCTTAATGCTTCTAGTGGATGTTCTATTTTAGCCACAATAAATTTTTACTTCTTTAAAGTCCATTGAACTTCCAAAAAGGTATACATTAAATAAATACCCATTGAAATACATAATGTAATTAAACCTACAGGCCCTAAATGTTGTCTTGAATATATTAATGCAGCAATTGCAAAAATCATCATTTTGATCAAAGTACCCATCATCACTGATTGTACCATTTGATTGGGCTTAGTAAGATCCATATTTCGAACTCTCCAGAAACTGAAAAAAGACAATACAAACAACATTGCATTCACCACTAAAATAAAGGAGATCTTAATACCCTCTATGGATAAAAAGTACATACCATATAAACCAATTGCATTCAACAACATAAACAAAGCTGCAACAGGTAAAAATTTTTTATTTAACATCATCTGATTTCTTTTTTGTATCTCTAATTATTCTAAATAAAGAAAGTAAAATAAATAAAAAAGGTAAGATCCATATAAACATTGGCTTTGAGCTAACACTTAAATATTCCCCATCAAGATATCTTCCAAAATACATCAATGCTATCAATGCAATAGCCCACTGACTGGCAAGGCCTGCAAATTTTGTCCACTGAAAATTAGATGGAAGCTTAGTCATAAGAGGTTTGCCCTTCTGGTAATTGCAATGGTATGGTATCTAATTGATTAGAATTCCCGTCAGATAGTACTTTTTTCAACCCTTCTAAATATTGTTCTTTATAATGAATAGATTGCTCTAGTGAATCTGTTCTGATTTTCAATAATTGTAAAGCAGTTCTACTTTCCTTGGTTCCATAACCAGGGATATAATATTTCAAAGGAGTAAATGCAATTAACGCAATGGTCAAGCCAACCAATAAGATAAAGCTAATGCTAAAGGTTAAATAAACAGATTTTCTAGATAATCTTAACGCCAAAATTTCATCGTAAGTGTCATCATTGGTAATTACCAGTCTATAGGTATTACTGCGCCTTTTGAAGGTATTATTGATGTCAAATTTTGCCATAATGATTAATGCTCGTTAAAGATAAAACATTAATGCAAAAAATAGATGATTCTAACGTAAATAAAGCAAATTAACTGTAATTTTAAGTAGTAATAAATCCATGAACAAAGTATTTAAATTCATACCCAATAAAACAATAGGACTTCTATTTATCCTAATCGCTTGTTCAGGAATTCATTACAATACATATGCCCAAGACACCAGTAGATCACTCTTAGATATCAATAATTCTAAATTGATCAAAAAGGTAAATGCACTGCTAGATTCCAATCAAAAAAAAATCAATCAAATAATCAATAATAAAGCAGATTCTTTAAAGTCAAGACTAAATAAAACTGTCAAAGCTGCTTTACCCAAAGAAGTAGAAAAACCACTTCCCTATGAAAGATTATTAAATAAAAAATACACGTTAGGCAGAAGAGCATACCAAAATACCGTTGCGCATTATAATTACTATTTTAATGGTTATGAAGAATTAGATGAATTAGTGGCAAAGTCAAGAAGTATGTATCAAGATGACTATACTCAATTACTCAGTTTTTATGATTATGATTTAAATGATATCGCCAAAAGCAGTATTGACTCAATTATATACAGAGCCAATGCCAATATAGTATTACACGACCTAAGAAATAATTGGGTTGATGATGCTTATTTACTTATGGCTAAAGCATATCTTTTCCATAAAAATTTTGATACAGCTGGAAGTATACTGCAATTTATCAATTATTCTTTTGACGAAAAAGAAAACGGCGCAGATCTTCCCATTGGTAGTAATCTAAGAAATACAAAGGGAAAATTTAGTATTGCAACTGCAGAAACCAATAGATTATGGGAAAATGAAAACATACGAAATGAAAGCATGATTTGGCAAGCTAGAAATTACTTTGAAACGAATCAATTGAACGAAGGCATTAGCTTACTTGAATTATTAAAATCTGATGCATACTTTCCCAAAAGACTACTCCCCTTTTTACATGAACAATTGGCATATGGCTATTACCTGAGTGAATCATACGAAAACGCAGCCAATCATTTAATCAAGGCTTTGCCCAATGCACCTGATGCCATTGCAAAAGCAAGATGGTATTTTTTAATTGCTCAATTATATGATAAAGTAGATCAAAAAGGGGCAGCTTATCCATGGTATCAAAAAGCTAGTCAATTGGCAATTAATCCAATTTTGGGAGTGTATGCCAAAATTAATATGATCCAATATGAAATTGAAAAAGGAAATGCAAATTGGAAAACACTCACAGAAAAATTAGAAAAACTTTCCAAAAGAGATCGATATATCCCTTATGCTGATATTATCTATTTTGAAATGGCAAAATTTGCTATTCAAAATAAAGATAACTTTCAAGCCAGTGCATGGCTAATTCAATCCATTCAGCAAAACAGTAATAGTTCGGAACAAAGGCAAAAAGCATTTGAACAATTAGGAAGCATTCAATATCAATTAAGCAACTACTCTATTGCGAAATTGGCATATGATAGTTTGACCGTTTTTCTTAAATCAAATCCTAACTACGAAAATATCATTACTAGAAAGAAATGGATGGCATCTATAAGCACTAATGATATAAGCATGCAAAGAGAAGACAGTTTACTTTATCTATCAAAACAACCCGAAGCAATAAAGAAGCCATTATTTGATCAATGGATGCAAAGGATAAAAAAAGAAGAAGGTCAATTAGCTAGTATTTTTACTAATGAAATTAAAAAAGAGGACAATTACCCCAGCACAATCCCCATTTTAAATAATGGATTTAACAACAAGGCGATTACTGATTTTTATTTTCAAAATAAAAATCTAGTATCCAATGGCAAACAGACATTTATTCAAAAATGGGGAGAAAGACCCAATGTGGATCACTGGAGAAGAAAAACAAGTGGAAATATTTCTTATAATAACAACGCATTAAAAATGGCAGTCAATGCCATTGTTGGTAATGATAGTACTAGTAAAGAAAAAATCTTAGCTGCGGAGGAATTTAAATTATTCAATACCCTAGAAGAGGAACAACAGTCTATGAAGAAATGGAATGAGAAGGCCATGCAAAATGCTCAGTTGTTCTTATTGCAGCTAAATGACTTTGAAAAAGCGCTACCCATTTATAGAAAAATTATTGAAAGAGACATCGATCCTGTTATTACAGAAAGAGCTTTATTAGATTTGGCTAGTCAATACATTCACGATAATCAAAAAGAAAAATCTGATGCAATCATTGAAAATGTAGTGAAAAGGTATCCTAATGGATTTTATGTTAGTAAGAAAAAAGAAGCTAGCAATAAAAATAACAATAGTAAAAATGCATTGGAAAATTATAAAAATGCCTACTTCCTGTCTAAAATTGGCCAATGGGACAGTTTAACCATTGCTCATCCTTTTATTCGTCAAAATATTCAAAAAACCAAGTGGAATACTCCCTACCAATTTATTAGGGTGAAAATGTTTGCTCAACAAAGAAAAGACAGTTTAGCATTAATCATCTTAGATTCGATCATATTGCAAAATCAAAATGAAAATATTAGAGAAAGAGCAAAAAGTATTATTGTCGAACTCAAGAATAGAAAAAAAACTGAAACCTATTTAAGCCAATTGGTGAATATTATACCAGTAAGCAATTATATAAATACATCAGACAGTTCCATAATAGCTTCTACACCTAGTAACACTAAAGTTACTCATTTAGATAGCCTTCAAAAGCAATCTATACCATCCAATATTCAGTTCATCAATGACACTACTGAAGAACATTATTGGGGAATAATCATTAAAGGATCCAAGGAGGTTTTCGCAAAAGAAGCTCAGATAGCTATGGATAATGTGAACACAGAAGAGTTCAATAGCTTAGCATTAAGCTCCACCTATGTTCAGTTTAACCAAGATACCTACATTGTTTGGGTGGGCCCTTTTGATACCCAAAAAGCAGCCTTAAACTATACCCAAAAAATAAAACCAAGATTAAAAACAGAATTGATCTCTTTTTTACCTACAAAACAGTATGAAATATTTATTTTTGGGAAGTCAAACATCTTGCAAATTAACAACAATGAAGACCTTCAATTATATAGAGACTTCATGTTAAAATATATTTACCAATAAATAAGAAATTTCGTGAGCCAAAAAACTGATCAAAGTATTGGAAGAACTAAAAAATTCTGGAAATGGTATTTCATTTCAGGAGGTGTTTTCGTGCTTTTCCTGTTATTACTCAATTTTGGATGGATTGGAGACATGCCAGATTTAGATGATATCGAAAATCCAACTGCTTCTTTAGCAAGTCAAGTTTATGCACAGGATGGCACACCCATGGGTAAATTTTACCTAGAAGATCGCATCAGTGTAAAATATAGAGATCTTAGCCCCTATTTAATTCAAGCATTGGTTGCCACTGAAGATAAAAGATTCTATGATCATTACGGAGTAGATGGAGAAGGATTATTAAGAGCAGTAGCCTTCTTAGGAAGTCAAGGAGGAGCTTCCACAATTACCATGCAAACAGCAAAAAATCTATTTACAGACAACTGGAGTACAAAAAATAAACTTTTACGTGTCATTCAAAAAATTAAAGAAAGTATTATTGCCATCAAACTAGAGCGTAATTTTACGAAGCAAGAAATTCTAACATTATACTTAAATACCGTTCCTTTTAGTGAGAACTTATTTGGAGTAAGTAATGCTTCAAGATCATTTTTTCAAAAAGAACCTGATAGATTAAATGTGGAAGAAGCTGCATTATTAATTGGCATGATCAATGCCCCTACTAAATACAATCCAAATAGAAACCCTAAATTAGCCCTAGAGAGAAGAAATCTTGTTTTAAACAGAATGGCTACTCAGAAGTATATTTCAGACGAGCAAGCGGAACAATTAAAGGCAATGCCTGTTGTAACCAATTTCAAAAAGCTGGATGAGAACAATGGTCTTGGCCCCTATTTTAGAATGAACTTAGGTGAGTTTATGAAAAAATGGTGCAAAGAGCATAAGAAGAACAATGGTGACAACTATAATTTATATAGAGATGGATTAAAGATTTATACGACCATTAATCCAAGAATGCAATATTATGCTGAAGAAGCAGTGGCTAGACATATGTCTTATTTGCAAAAAGCATTTAACCAACAAAACAATATTAAAAATGGTACTATCTGGAAAGACTTTAATAATTTATTAGAGTTAGCCATCAAACAAACAGATCGTTGGAAAAAAATGAAGGCAGAAGATATAGATGAGTCTGAAATTCGTACCTCTTTTGACGAACCTATCAACATGCGCATTTTTGCTTACAATAAAAATAGGTTTATTGATACCACTATGTCCCCATTGGATTCTTTAAAGTATCACAAGCAAATTTTACAAACAGGTTTCTTAGCGGTGGACCCATTTACTGGCGAAGTGAAAGCATGGGTGGGTGGTGTTGATTTCAAGACATTTAAGTATGACCATGTGAATCAAAATACAAAGAGACAGGTGGGTTCTACCATGAAACCATTATTGTATTCTTTGGCGATTGAAAAAGCAGGCTTTACTCCTTTTAGTATTGTACAAGACCAACAACAAAGTTTTGATGGTTATGGCATGGTACCCAATACTCCAAAATCTTGTACTGGAATGTCCATGCCAATGGCACAAGCATTAGCAGAATCAAGAAACTGTGCTTCAGGATTTATTATGAAGCAAATTAATCCCAAGGGCAATGAAGCTGCTAAGGAATTTGTAGATTATTTAAAGAAATGCAATATTCAAACAGAGATTCCAGCATACCCTAGTATTGCACTGGGATCTGCAGAAATATCTTTATTTGAAATGGTACAAGCATATACGATGTTCCCAGGTGGAGGCTATAATGCACAACCTTTCTTTATCAATCGTATCGAAGATAAAAATGGCAACGTATTAGAAAGCTTCTCCCCACAAAGAAGAAAAGTAATCAATGAAGTCACTGCATACTCTGTGGTAAGTATGATGCAAGGGGTCATTTCAAAAGGAACAGGTAGAAGTATGTACTCTTTTGGAATTAACGCACAATCTATAGCTGGTAAAACAGGAACTACTAATGATAATAGTGATTTATGGTTTATGGGATATACTCCTCAAATATTAGCTGGCGCATGGGTTGGCGCAGATGACAGGTATATTCGATTTACTGATAATTATTTTGGACAAGGAGCACATGGCGCATTACCCATCTGGGCTTACTTTATGGCAAAAGTAGCAAACGATCCAGCATGTAATTTAGATCCAAATGCAAGTTTTGACAAACCTTCAGGCATGGGAGATTTGAATATCAATTTTGTCGGACAAGACACTATAGCTACGGATTTACCTATAGAAACAGAGGATATTAAGGCAGAATCTGATTATGTATTACCAGATGAAGTAAATAATAATACACAAAATGCAACTGCGCCACAGCCAATATCCAACACACCTGTTGCTGCGAAAAAACCGATTGCTAATAAAGAAGCACAAAAACCGAAAGCAATTTTACCAAAAAAAATTGGCTAATACCTCTTTTTTAATTGGTATATGATGGCGAAATGATGGTTCAAATTATTCTGATAAAAAGCATTCGCATATTGCATTTGTAAGTTATTCACTAAAAAAGTACAGCCTGCGCTAAATCCATTTAAGCTGTTTTTTTGATTTTGAATATTTAAATCAAACCTTCTTAGAAAATTATACCCTAGATCTAAATTCACAGATGGGCCTAGATGTATTTCGGAGGCAATAATTAGATGATTGAATAGATGCTGATATTTACTAGGGCTATTGAAACCTTCTAATGCATTATACAATGGATCATTATAGGTATTATCCCATACAGATAATCTTTGTGCTGTCAAAGAAAATTGAAAAGGTGCATTGGCTAATTTCTTGGAGAATCCTGCAGTTATATTAAAAGGTAGGTTTTCTTTTTGATTAAATTTAGTTAATTGAACCCCTACATTATTTACCAATATAGCCCATTGCGTTAATCCACTATATGGTGCATATACAATCCCCACATCTGCAGCAATCCCATTTGAATGATAGATGGCATATTTAGATTGAATAAATTTTAAACTAGCTCCTACTTTGAAATTTTTTTGATACGTGCTTGCTGCGCTTACTTGTAGGGCATATTCATTGGGCCTAAAGCTCCCTAATTCATTTCCAGCAATATCTGTCATAGGTATGGTTCCATAGTCCATGTATTGAACCCCCCAAGCAATAGTTGTATTTGCTCTATTATAGAAATGCGCCCCATTAAAATTGTATTGATTAATAGATGCTAGATATGGTTTTACACTTAAATGCAATTGACCATCCATATCCTTATTTAAAAAAGCAGGTTGATGAACAGCCATCCCCAAATCGGCGTCTAAATGACTAATATTGATTCCTCCTAGTGCAGTCGTTTTAGCTGAAGGAGATAAGGTAATAAAATTGAACACTGCATTACCACCAATGGATTGACCAGCGATTGGATTAACAACAAATAAAAGACAACTCGAAATGAATAGATATATTAAAACATTCAATTGTCTTTTATTACGCATATAACAAAGCTACATTATTTGTTTAAACCAAGGCCAGATCTAATACCTGCTGCATTGTTTTAACATAATGGAATTGTACCCCTTTGATAAAGCTTTGATCAATCTCATTTACATCTTTTTCGTTTTGCCAACAAAGGATTATTTCTTTCATGCCAGCTCTTTTTGCCGCTAGAATCTTTTCTTTTATTCCGCCTACTGGTAACACTTGTCCTCTTAAGGTAATTTCACCGGTCATGGCTAAATAAGGTTTTACTTTTCTACCTGTAAAGGCAGAGCTCAAGGCAGTTAACATTGTAATACCCGCACTTGGACCATCTTTCGGAACGGCTCCTTCGGGCACATGAACGTGAATAGATTTTGTTTTAAATAATTCAGGATCAACGCCAATCTTTTTAAAATTGGCTTGCAAATAAGTTAGTGCGGTTGTAGCACTTTCTTTCATCACATTGCCTAAATTACCCGTAAGTTTTAATTCCCCCTTGCCTTCCGCTAGAAGTGTCTCTATAAATAATATATCACCTCCCACATATGTCCAAGCTAAACCAACAGCTACTCCTGGCATATTTACGGTTTTGTATAAATCATTGCTATATCTAGATTGACCTAATATTTTAATTAAATCTGTTTTACTTACAGTGGGCTTTACTTTATGTTTATACGCCAATTCTTTAGCCTGGTATCTCATTATGGAAGCTAATTGTCTATCTAATTCCCTCACACCACTTTCTCTTGTGTAATCTTCAATCACTTTTTCCAAAACACTATCCTGCACTTTGAATTTAACTTTATCTAATCCATGTGCTTCTTTCTGTTTAGGCAGTAAATGTCTTTTAGCTATTTCAATTTTTTCTTCCACTGCATAGCCACTTAGATCAATAATTTCTAAACGATCTCTCAAAGCAGGTTGAATCTGACTAATATCGTTAGCTGTTGCAATAAATAAGGTTTTACTTAAATCGTATTCTGATTCTAAATAATTATCATAGAAGCTATGATTTTGCTCTGGATCCAATACTTCTAATAATGCACTTGACGGATCACCTCTTAAATCTTTTCCGATTTTATCAATCTCATCTAAAATCATTACAGGATTAGAAGTTTTTACCTTTCTGATGCTTTGAATAATTCTACCTGGCATTGCCCCTATATAAGTTTTTCGATGACCTCTGATTTCACTTTCGTCATGCAATCCACCCAAACTTACTCTCGTATATTTTCTTCCAATGGCGTGTGCAATAGATCTACCCAATGAGGTTTTGCCAATACCTGGAGGACCTAAAAAACAAAGAATAGGACTTTTCATATCCCCTTTTAATTTAAGCACAGCCAAGTATTCAATAATTCTATTTTTTATTTTAGACATCCCATAATGATCATTATCTAAAACTTTTTTTGCATTTTTTAAATCGTAATTGTCATCAGTATACTCCAACCATGGAAGATCAAGTAATAAATCTAGATGATTATATACAACTGAATAATCAGGAGTACTTGGATGCATACGCTCCAGTTTCTCTAATCCAGTTTGAAATAATTTTTTCGCTGTATCTGGCCATTTTTTATTTTCAGCCTTCTTCTTCATTTCAACAATTTCACGCTCATTAGGATCACCCCCTAATTCATCCTTAATACTCTTTAACTGTTGTTGTAAGAAATAATCTCTTTGTTGCTTATCTAATTCAGTTCTAGTTTTATTGGCTACCTTATTCTTTAATTCAACAAATTGTAATTCTTGTTGTAAAAAATGAATTAGTTTTTCTGCTCTTGCTGTAATACCATTTAATTCAAGCAAAGCTTGTTTTTCATTAATGGTTACATTTAAATTGCTACTAACAAAATTGATTAAGAATAAAGGACTTTCTATATTCTTTAAAATCATTGCAGCCTCTGAAGGAAAATTGGGAGACAACTGAATAATTTGCGTAGCTAAATCTTTAATAGTAGCTAATAAGGCTTGAAAATTTTGATCTTCTTTACCAATCGTTTCTTCTTCTATAATGGCCACTTTTGCTTTAAAGAAAGGATCCACTTCCACCATCTCTATCAGTTCAAATCTTTTCTTACCCTGAATAATAATCGTGGTTCCACCATCTTGCATTTTGATCATCTTGATCACTTTTGCAACCGTTCCTATTTTACATAAATCTGCTGCAGTGGGGTCTTCAATATTTCCATCCATTTGAGAAACCACCCCAATCAATTTATCTTTACCAAAAGCTGCTTTCACCGCCTGAATACTTTTATCTCTTCCCACAGTAATAGGAATCACTACACCCGGAAACAATACGGTGTTTCTAAGTGGCAAAATGGGAATCATCTCCTCCATTTCTAATGCTGGCTCATTTTCCATATCCTGCTCATTAAATGAAAAAAGCGGTATGAACTCATTTTCTTCTTCTGTCTTAAAAAGTATATTATTCACTGTCAATCAATTTATTCATTAGCATAAATGTTATAGCCAATTTGACATAATCCTAAACCAAAAGGGAATCATTTATGAGTTTACTATATATGCAATATATGTGCCAAAATGAGCAATATGGGCAAAAAAAATCCCTCCGCATGCGGAGGGACCTTCTTGCAAGAAGTTATATACTTCT